>JAPHRL010000016.1 GCA_026195755.1 Kangiella sp.
ACAACGAAGCCTTCGACATGGCCGAAGCTGGCGCAAAGGTTCTGCACCCAAGGTGTCTCAGCGCAGTCATGGCATACAATATCCCCATCGAAATTCGTAATACCCATAAACCCGATGAATCAGGCACGCTGATCACCAGCGACTATGAGCCCTCTAACTGGGTTAAAGCGATTGCTTTGAAACAAAAGATTCCGATTATAACTTTGCAGTTAGGTCGTCGCGGGCAACAGCCAGATACACTAAAAAAAGTATTCACCATTATTAATGAGTTTGGTTTGAGCAGTGAATTAATGGCCTCCACTAAAAACTCATTGGTCATGGCGATAGAAACCAACAACAGTATTTACTCAGATTCTATTTTGCAGAAGTTGTCTGAAAAACTGGCCGAAGTATGCCGTAGCGTTTTCACTTCACACAGCGCCATGCTCACCCTTATCGGTTGTGAAGCCAGCCAGGCACTATGGCATCTGTTGCAGATCGATGCTGATCTCCCTGAGCAATGGTTGCTGCTCAGCCACGCTACCGGCGATCATCATTTGTCATTTTTAGTGAACGATGATGATGCATTAAAAGTATTGCAATTGCTGCATGATAATTTGATTAAATGAAATTGGATTTGATTATAAGGACGTTATAGGTTGGGTTAGAGGCTTTGTCTCGTAACCCAACAAAAGTTCTACATTGAGGATGGGTTACGGCTTACGCCGGGTCTGCCCCCTTGGGTATAACCGATCCTATGAGCTAAACTATAAATTTAATTATAGAATAAAAACGTAGGGATTTAGGATGTTGGCATTCAAATACCGCCCAGCAAAGGAAGAAGATCTTTCAGAAATAAGAGTTCTGACTGAGGGGGTTATAAGAAGATTAAAATGTGATGACGAGCAAATAGAACGGCTATTGGGGCGATACTCGCGAGATAAGCTTGAAGCTTGGATATTGAGTGAGGACATTGATGCTTTAGTCGGAACCTATATGGGTTTTGTTATTGGCGTTTGTTTTGTCCAGAACGGAAATGTTTTAGGGCTTTTCGTTGGTAGAAACAACAAAGACAATGATGTTGAATCTAGCCTATGGTCATACGCTAGAGATGTAACCCTTGCTAAGGAGCATATCGGGAAATTATCAGGGGAAGTCTTAACTGAGTATGTTGACTCAATAAAGAAAAATAATAAAGTAAATACGACGGACTTAGGGATGTTTTCGAGTGTTAGCGAAATACTGGATATTAATAGTGATGCTGTTTATAAGGCGCAGCAGAACCTGAAAGATATTGATATCTACACAAAAAAAGATACGAATCGAATTGCCCGTATGGTTTTTATGTTGTTTATTTTTTTATTGTGGTTAACTGATGTCCCTGCGTATCTTTTCAATCCGAACTGGAAGTTAGAGAAAATCGCAAGTGAATCAGGGCCAGGTCGATTTGATGATACCCCTAAGCCATACTCGGAGTGGCAAGTTGATTTGCTGCTATGGAGAGGAGCGCAGCCTGTGTATTCCATAGGTGACAATCGCTGCTATGGTGCTTTCCCTATTAGTATCATGTGGTTCAATCCAAAGTTGTTAAATCATATAACTAGAGATATGACTCAAGCGGAAAAGAAAAAGATTCTATTAGACTGCGATGAGCTACTTTCTAGCTATCATGAAGATAGAAAACAGAATGTTATAAAGGCTATCGGATACAAAAAAGGCGCTTAAAGCGCCTTTTCTTTTAATGGTGATTGATTACCAAATTAGTAATAAGGATTCTCACCTTCGGCGTGTTCAGTGACGTCTTTGACACCTTTCACTTCTGGAACACGTTCGATCAAGGTTTTCTCGATGCCTTCTTTCAAGGTGACGTCGACCATACCGCAACCTTGGCAACCACCGCCGAATTGTAGAACGGCGATACCGCTTTCGGTGAATTGAACTAATGATACTTGGCCACCGTGGTTGGCGAGTTCTGGGTTGATTTCGGATTCCAGGTAATAACGAATGCGATCCGAAGCTGGTGCGTCGTCATCAACTTTACGCGCTTTAGCGTTAGGTGCTTTTAGCGTTAACTGACCACCGGTTTGTTCTTTCGAGTAGTCAATCTCGGCTTCTTCTAAATAAGGAGCGCTATCTTCGTCGATAAAGGCTGAAAAACCATCGAACTTCAATTCAGTGTCGGTATCTTCAATGGCGTCCGGTGGGCAGTATGAAACGCCACACTCTGCATGGCTTGTGCCTGGGTTAACCACAAATACGCGAATGCCGGTATCAGGCTCTTCCTGACCGGCTAATAAACGGCGAAAATGCTCTTGAGCAGCTTCTGAAATAGTAATCATAATAACGTTTAATGCCTTAGCATGTTGCTTTGATGGGTTCTATTATAACCTATGATTGGGC
>JAPHRL010000103.1 GCA_026195755.1 Kangiella sp.
AGACCTGGGTGGACGTTTACCAGTGGACTTTGGTCGAGTGGCCCCAGTACCAACCGACCTTGCCAGAGCCAGATTGGGCAATAAGGCATCAACTGAAGATGAAGTTTATGACCTGTTAACGCTGGCTATAGGCGGGGTTAAACGGGAGTTTAAAGACCCTTCCGGAGATTCAATTTTCGTTACTCCGGCAGTTGCGGATCATATTGTCGATGCCACTAAGCGTATCGATGGCCGTGAACAGTTCTTTCCCTTCATCCAGGAAGTCATTGAAGACCCTTACGAAATCTGGATTGGCTTTGCCGAAAATGAGTTGACTGGAAAAGTCGGTTTGCGCAGGCGCTACGTTAAAGTGGTAAAAGTGGATAAGACTCGAGTCGTCGCATTTATCGCTGAAGCCTTAAATGGAGTCTGGGTAAGTTTTGACATATTCAGAGGCCAACGCAGCGCTCTGAAGAATTTACGACATGGTCATTTGGTTTGGGCCAGGGATGAAATCAATGAATAAGTTTGATCGACTTTTAGCAGTTATTTGGTTCGTTATTGGTTACCTTCTATATGACGTTATCATGACCGACCTATGGGGATTTAGAGCATTTAACGGGGTCAAGGCAATAGTGATTCTTGTTGCTATTTTGAGCTTAGTAACGGCTTTTCGATTATGGAGGAAAGATAACAAATGAAAGCTAAGAATATTGTCATGGCCGGGCTTCTGTCTGTTGCTTTATTGCTGGTTGTATATGTCCGAGTGGAGGGGTACGAATTAACTGAGGGCCAGATCTTTATTAAGTTTTGGAAGGAATGGTTATTGGTAGTAATCTGTTTGATTGTTGCAATTATGGTAAGTAAGGAATGATGGCTTCAGACTACATAACTCCACCTGGTTATGCGTCTCCTTTCGGACAGTGTTGGGAGGCGGCCCACCGTCTAAAGGCTTTAGCTGATGCTTACAGTATGCTCTGCCACCTGCATACCCCATAAGGACTATGATAGCGCTATGAATAAAAAATGTACAGATGTTAACAGCCGTTGGTTTTTGACCTGGAAGCGACAACCTATAGAACATCTGTCAGACGTATATGTATTGGTTGATGGTCAGGAAGTAGAAGCTTGGTGGTGTGTCAGTGGGAAATTTTTGCGCCGTGCTGATGGGGCCATATTAGAGTCCGAACGTTGGAGGTACCGTTAATGGCCGGAGTGAGATATCACATTGCTGTTGATAGCATTGATGCAATTACGGGTTTTCAGAAGCTAATAGAGCGGGCTGAGGACTTGGAGCCAGTGTTAAGGGAAATTGGTGAGCACCTACTGTTAAGCACAGACGAACGTTTTGATGCTGCCGAATCTCCGGATGGCCAGCCCTGGCAAGAGCTGTCACCCAAATACAAAGCACGAAAGAAACGTAACGCAGATAAGATTCTTGTGCTGGATGCTTACCTGAAAAACATCATCTATCAGGTTGAAGGTAATACTCTTGAATTTGGCACAGACAAGATCTATGGCGCAACTCATCAACTGGGTGACGATGACCGAAATATACCGGCGCGTGAGTTCCTTGGGGTCAGTAGCGATGATGAAATCGCAATAGTTGATATTGTGGATGCTTATTTGGCAAATCCAATATAAATAATCAAAGGCTCTGTATTGCCTCCTAAGCGATTATTTAGCTTTAGAGATACGATGGCATAGATAAATGCCAGATCAAAAAATTTAAACATGTTTTAAACACGGTTTCGGAGACATTAAGGTTTAAGGAATAGGTGAAATGGCAGAAAATCATAAAAAAGCATTAAAAACGCCTCCCAGCGGTGGGGCTTTAGCGGTTCAGGTGGGTGGCGATCACTATAAAGATTGTCCTATTCAGCCAGTCGAGTACTCTGTGGCCAATCAGCTAGGCTTTCTTGAGGGCTCCATTGTCAAGCGAGCAACCAGGCACAATAAGAAGACCGGGAAAGGTGCTGAAGACATCCGTAAAATCATTCACGAAGCTCAACTGATCCTTCAGCTGAAGTATGGCCAGTCTTGAACGAGTGTCAACAGATAGAAAAGTCCTGAACTTTATTGCAACCATCAGAGATAGTTTCCCGGATTCGATAACTATTTACACGCAAGGTGGTTGCTTTCAACTCTACCTGATCCTTCGGCAAGTATTCCCCCAGGCAGAAGCTTATTACGATTGTGGCCATGTTGTGACTTGTATTGATAATAAGTTTTACGATATAAAGGGCAGGGTCTACCCAAAAGGCGCTTATAAGCTGTTAAATGAGCGTCGGATCTTTTGCCAGGCTTTTCGCTGGACAGCCTCAGTAATCCCCTCATCTAATTACTAACAAATCTTAAAACAATCCCGTACCCGCATTATCGATAATCAAAGTCCCTTAGTGATTTTGATACGACTTACTTTATGCGGAAACCAACTACAACACGTGTAGCACTTCTATCTTCATCCGTTGTTGCGGCAGCCTTTTCAAACAGTGATGCAGCATTTGCAGCATGTTCGTTTGATATTAGCAAGGCTTCCATGGATGGCAATATCAGTAGTGTTCAATTGTTACCTGAAGGTCAGTTCCGCGCTAAAGATGGTCGTCCTGAAGAGGTTCCTTTCTGGCATCTAACCAAAGCTGCCGGTCAGAAAATTATTGCGCTCATTAAATCACGCCCCAATAAATTCATCTTTGATTACGAACACAACA
>JAPHRL010000159.1 GCA_026195755.1 Kangiella sp.
TCAAAAGGCCATAGCTCTGAAGAGGATGAAGCCAAAGCTTTTGCGCATGTGATTAGCGTTATTGAAAAACGTATTCGTGAACTTTTGGAGAAAGACTTTGAACAAATGGATGCTGACCAACTTAAAACTGAACTGCAACAACTTGGGGAGTTATTTTAATGGGTGTTTTTGAACGTTTTTTATCGCTTTGGGTTGCCTTGTGCATTGTCGCTGGCGTAACTCTGGGTAATGTATTGCCGGATGTTTTTAGCTATATCGCTAAGCTTGAATATGCTCACGTCAACATTTTGGTAGCAGTACTCATCTGGTTAATGATTTTCCCAATGATGGTTCAGGTTGACTTTAAATCGATTAAAGATGTCGGCAAAAAGCCGAAAGGACTGATTTTAACCTTGGTCATCAATTGGCTGATTAAGCCTTTCACTATGGCTGCACTCGGCGTCCTTTTCTTCAAATTCTTCTTTGCCGATTTGGTTGATCCGCAAACCGCCAATGAATACATCGCAGGTATGATTTTGCTAGGCGTCGCTCCCTGTACCGCTATGGTTTTCGTCTGGAGCCATTTAACCAAAGGAGATGCCAACTATACTTTGGTGCAAGTTTCGATTAATGATGTCATCATGGTTTTTGCCTTTGCGCCACTGGCCGCTTTCCTATTAGGCGTAACCGATATTACAGTGCCATGGGAAACCTTGTTGTTATCAGTAGTTCTGTATGTACTGTTGCCGTTAATAACTGGTGCTATAACACGCAATGCTTTAGATAAAAAAGATGATCATCATAGATTAAATAATTTTTTAGTTAAGTCAAAACCCTGGTCAATATTGGGCTTGTTATTAACCATTGTTTTATTGTTCGCATTTCAGGCCGAAAAAATTCTCGATAAGCCGCTGGATATTGGCCTGATAGCCATTCCACTACTGATCCAGACCTATGGCATATTTATCATTGCCTATGCCGCTGCCAAGTTTATGAAACTGCCGCATAATGTTGCCGCTCCTGCGTGCATGATCGGTACCTCAAACTTCTTTGAGCTTGCTGTAGCTGTAGCCATTTCATTGTTTGGACTTCATTCCGGTGCTGCGTTGGCCACCGTTGTTGGTGTTCTGGTTGAAGTACCAGTCATGTTATCGCTGGTGGCTTTTGCTAATAGGACTAAGCATTGGTTTAAGGCTTAGGTTTTGAAACACAGTAGAGGTGAGTTTTTTTGGACTCTCGCCTCTACACTGACAGACTAAACGTCGTAGCACTTGCTTCTCAGACTGTCACTCCCGCCTTCGCGGGAATGACAAACTAAATGTTAGTCCTTTTCCCTGACTCTTCCAATGATACATCAATTGTTGTCCGGTAAGCTCTTAAGCCACTTCAGTTGTTTATCCTATGAATAAGCTTTCTTAAGAGCAGATCCTGAATCAAGTTCAGGATGACATGGGATTTGGTGTGGTGCGAATTAAGGGGCTTTACGGTAAAGTTAAGTGTGTACCTAGCAAAGTTAATGAGATTTACCTAAAACAGGAACTCCTAACCAGAGGATTGTCATCCTGAACTGTGACCAAAGGGAATACCTTTAGGTAATTCAGGCGACCGAAGGAAGTCCCTTTAGGGGATCTGCTCTTGGCTTTTTAGGGTAAACAAAGGCCAGCACACAGGCGCTACCCCTTCCTCCAGAAAATAACTGATCTTCCTCCTCATTCCTTGACAAAAATCAAGCAGTTAAACTCTTGATATGATATACCTAGTTGTGCTTTACACTCTTAAACACATGGAATAAAGGAGTTTGCATCATGAACGAAGACGAATTGAAATCAGACGTTAAGAAGCTGTATGAAAAGCTTAAAACTCAGCGTGATGAATTGAAGGTTCAAGCACATCTGGCGAAAGCTGAGCTTAGAGATAAGTGGCATGAGACAGAACATGAATGGCAGCGATTTGAGGCCAAGGCCAAAACTATTGGCAAAGGTGCAGAAAAAGCTTCTGAGGATATAGGCAAGGGTTTTACTTTATTGGGACATCAGTTACAAGAAGCATACAAGGATTTAAAACAAGCATTCAAATCCAGTGATCTTACAGATTAATTTTATCTTTAATCTGGAAGCCTCAGGATGAAACTTAAGGTCATTACCTACAATATTCATCGCGCGATTGGCGTTGACCGCAGGTTTCGTCCTGAGCGTATTGTTGAGATTCTAGAGAGCTACGATGCAGACATTATCGCTTTACAAGAAGTGGATGACGGGGTACCCCGCTCTCGCGAATTGAATTTAGCGAAAGAGCTGGCCGAAGCACTTGATTTTCCCTACTACGTTTTAGGCAAAAATGTCAGCTTGAAAAAAGGCCATTATGGTAATGCTACCTTGAGTCGTTATCCGATTGTTCGCGAACGCAATATCGATTTAACTATTGCCAATAAAAAACGGCGCGGCTGTCAGCATACCACTATTGATATTCCTTCAAGTCCTTCTAAAACGGTTCACCTTGAGGTTTTTAATTTACATTTGGGACTGTCCGCTAAAGAGCGCGACAAGCAAATTCAAAAGCTGCTTCATTCGTCTGAATTTAACAAACTGGACGAAGACAGCAATAAATTAATTATTGGTGATTTTAATGATTGGCGTTCTTTGTTGCGTAAGCCTTTGACCGAAGAAGCGGGTTTTCGATGCGCTACAGACAGACGTTATAAAAATAAAGTATCTGCACTTAAGACCTACCCTTCTTTTTCACCCAAAGGTGGACTGGATCGTGTTTACTACCAAGGTGATTTGAAACTTAAGAATGTTTTCTTATGCCGAAAGAGACTATCAAAAGTAGCTAGCGATCATAAACCAGTCATTACAGAGTTTAAGCTATGAAAACCGTACAAACGAGCATGGATAAAACTGAATCAATACTTCCCGTTGCCTTACGTCTGGGAATTAACTCGCGTCATGAACCTCTAATTTTTCTCCGCTCTGACTCACCTGTTGCAAGGTCAGAAGGTTTTGAGACCATGTCCCGAGTACAAATTGAAGTCAATGATAAAACCATTATTGCTACCCTGTTAATTGTCTTTAGCGATCTCATCAAGCCCGGTTTTGCAGGTCTGTCGGAAACGGCATGGAAACGCTTGAAAGTTAAACAAGGCTCTCAGGCAGTTTGAGCTTCGGGTTGATTGCGGCGGGCTTCATCCTGCTCACCGCCGCCCTGGTCGCCGTACTTCAAAAACCGCTGGCTATCGCAACTGAAGTATCCAA
>JAPHRL010000288.1 GCA_026195755.1 Kangiella sp.
CCAATTCCCGGATCACCGCCCATCAAGACCACTGAACCCGGTACCAGACCGCCGCCTAAAACACGGTCAAGTTCAGACAGGCCTGATGACATTCGCGGCACTTCCGATAAGTCCACCTTGTCCATTTTTACTACTTTGCTAGCTTGTCCTGCATACCCAGTGAAACGGGCACTTTTACCAGCGGCTGCTTTTTTTGTGTCTACCTGCTCAACAAATGAATTCCATGATTTACATGCACCACATTGCCCGGCCCATTGTGGGGTTTCAGCGCCGCATTCCTGGCAGACATAAACTGTTTTTACTTTCGCCATTTCAAATATTCCCGAAAAGCTAATATTTCCGCTTTCATAATGAGTTACTTCTTAGCTAATTGCATATGATCGCTTATCTTTGCGATAGAAAATGTCGTATATCATTGCAATTTGTGTTTTTGATTATCACTTACGCTTCTATTCGCCAGCGCCTATCTTATGAGATAGAATGGTTTTATTGAAGTAGATTCCTGAATTAATCATGAGCAACAGATACGCTGATGAATGGGCGCCCGATAGTTGGAAGCGCAAACCAGTCAGCCAGCAAATAAAATATGGCAACTCTGAGGCGTTGGCGCAGGTTATCGATAAATTGCGTCAGTTACCGCCGTTGGTTTCCGCCAGCGAAGTAGATAGCTTAAAAAACCATATTGCGGATGCCCAGGCTGGCAAAGCCTTTATTCTGCAAGGTGGCGATTGTGCTGAATCTTTTTCTGACTGCAATGCTGAAGCCATTTCGCAGAAAGTTCGCCTATTAATGAGCTTAAGTTTACTGGTCAGCCAGCAGACGAAGAAGCCTGTTGTTCGAATTGGCCGAATAGCTGGTCAATATGCTAAACCGCGCTCTGAACTCACCGAAACTCAAGACCAAACCACTTTACCCAGTTATCGGGGAGATCTGGTTAACCATGTCCATTTCAGTGAATCTTCTCGCATGCCGGATCCTGCACGGATGTTACAGGGCTATAGCTATGCCTCATTAACACTAAACTATATTCGCTCTTTGCTTGAAGGTGATATCAGCGACCTGTTCCAACTTGAACAGGAATCGCAGAACCTCTTGTCGTTAAAAACAAATGCTAAATTGCACCAGAGCCTGGATCAATTCCGCGAAGCCATGCGTCTGTTTCATCAAGCCAATGGCCCCCAGCATAATAGCCGACACTGGCTGGAATTCTTTACCAGCCATGAAGCGTTGCACCTGCATTACGAAGAAGCGCTGACCCGCAAAGCGAATAATGGTAAGTGGTACAACCTATCGACCCATTATCCGTGGGTTGGAATGCGCACCACCATCCAAGACAGCGCGCATATCGAATATTTACGTGGCATTGCCAACCCAATTGCCATCAAAGTCGGCAAAAACTTGTCGCCACAAACTTTGGTGCAGCTCTGTAAAGTGCTCAACCCCAACAATGAAGCTGGCCGTTTAACCCTCATTCAGCGTTTCGGCCATGAATCTATTGCCACAGTATTGCCCAATATGATTAAAGCCATACAAGCAGCCAATTTGAAGGTGCTATGGAGCTGCGACCCAATGCATGGCAATACGCGCATAAGCGCTAACGGCATCAAAACCCGCTATTTTCAACATATCCAAAGCGAGTTGCAGCAAGCATTTGAGATACATACCGCTCACGGCAGCCATCTTGGTGGCGTACACCTGGAAATGACCGCTGAAGCGGTTATGGAGTGCGTTGGCGGCAGTTATGGCGTTACCGAGCAAGAACTCGATAAAGCCTATACCAGCTTGGTTGATCCTCGCTTAAATGCAGCCCAAGTCTTTGAATTAATCGATTCAATCCAGAAAAAACAGCCACATTTACATAAAATTGACACAAAACACGTATCATCTTCTTGAACTGTAACCAATTGTTCACGTATATTAGGGGGATTCGTTTACTCTTATCAGTAAACTAGACCTAAGGAAAGCGTGTTCAACCCAGATGGAGATGCAAGAGGAGCAATGATGAAAATGACTAAAGTTGTTAAAAAATACATGACTGTATCTGTTTTTGTGGCAGGTTCTTTCTTGTCCGGTCAAGCATTTGCTAATGCTCAAATGTGCTCTGATGTTCAATACTCCCCAACTGATGACACCCAGCTTCATGTATTAACTCAACTGGAACCCGAGTTAGTTCAGCCAGCTCCTCAGCAACAAACCAAAAAAGATGAAAAAAAATCCGAACAGTCGGTTAGCTGGTTCTCTTGGCTAACAGAATCGCATACAATGCCAAGTCTGCATTTTATCGATATTCTAGAACTGTTTGGCGGTGACGAATGAGCGAGCAACACTCCAATACGCAACACAACCTTTCTGGCAACACCCACAACAACACTAACGACGATACTAACAACAACAATCAGGAGCTAACCAAAGACGGCACCGGCTTCTGGTCAACTGTTAAAAGTGTAGTTGGCGCCATGTTTGGCGTTCAATCCGAGGCACAACGTCAAAAAGACTTTGAAAAAGGCAGCGCCCTAAACTTCATTATCGGCGGCGTCGTTTTCGTTATTGTGTTTATTTTCACCATCCTCTATTTTGTTAATTCTGCACTGGAAAGCGCGGGACAGTAAATTAACCATCCCTTACCCAATTAAGTAATAAAACGTTCGTACGGACAACTCATGAGTTGTCCCTACATATAAAGCTGTTTTCCCACACTACTTCCGATAAACCACTATCAATTCCTGTGCATTATTACGCCCTGCGCCATCGCAGGAGATAAAGCGTCGTACAGGGAAGGATTGCAGGTCTTTTGCTTTGTCATAGATAAGGCGGGCAAAATCGGTGTCGTGATTGGAAATAACAACGGGCACGCCTCGCTTGGCGAGTCTTTGTGCTTCTAAAGCCAGTTCTCGTTGGTTATCGAGCGAGAACTCCTGTTGGCTGTAGCTGGTGAAGTTTGCGGTTAAAGACCAAGGTAAATAAGGCGGATCACAATAAATTACATTACCTTTTCGCGTATGGGCCATAGTTTTATTGAAGCTCTGGCAGCGGAACTCTGCTCGCTTGGCTCTTTCAGCAAACAGCTCCATTTCTCGAGCGGGGAAATAGGGTTTTTTATAACGCCCAAAAGGTACGTTAAAACCACCCGAACGATTATAGCGACACAATCCGTTGTATCCGTGGCGATTGAAATACACGAATAAAGCGGCCCGCTCTTTTCCCGGTTTCAGTTGATTAAAATGCTCTCGAAGCTGGTAAAAACTTTTCTCGTTATTGTATTGGTCGGTAAAATATTCAGAACAGCAATCAATAAAAGATGTTTTACCTTTCTTTAGCTGATTAAAGACATCAATTAGATCGGGATTAATATCGGCCAATAGATAGCGGTCATAGTCTGCGTTGAGAAATAATACGCCAGAACCAGCAAAGGGCTCGATCAGCTTATTGCCTTCAGGCAAAACCTTGAGAATTCGCGGTAGTAGTCGAAACTTTCCACCCGCCCATTTAAGGAAAGGTCTTTGATAGGAAGCGGGCTTTAGTGCAGACATAATCATTTTTTATTCTTACAATTGCTGCCTAGTGTATCAAAACCGATCACGAATGAAAGTTAAAAATCTAATCACCAACTAGAGTCTGCTGACCCTAAGGATACTAATGAACCCGGTTCAATCTAAAGCTGTCTTTATATTTGCCCATGGTGCTGGCGCTGATTCCAACTCAGAGTTTATGCAAAGTATGGCTAGACTGATCAGTCACCCCACTGTTGAAGTGGTTCTATTTGATTTCCCTTATATGCTCAAACGCCAACAGACAGGTAAAAAGTCGCCACCGGATCGCATGCCAAAGCTTATAGAAGCCTATAGGCAGCAGATTGCAGAGTATGCAAAAGGACACAAAGTCTTTATTGGCGGTAAATCTATGGGTGGGCGTGTGGCCAGTATGATTGCAGATGATGAGCAGGTTGATGGCTTAATCTGTATGGGCTATCCGTTTCACCCGCCGGGCAAACCGGAAAACCTAAGAACGGAGCATCTGAAAGATCTAAAAACACCGACCTTGATTCTTCAGGGAACGCGAGATCCGTTTGGTAAGCCCGAAGAGGTGGCAACTTATGGGTTATCCTCAAGAATTGATGTTAATTGGCTGGAAGACGGTAACCACAGTTTAGAAACCCTCAAACGCTCTGAGATTAGCACTGAGCAAAGCTGGAAAAGTGCTGCTCAGCAAGCACGAACCTTTATTCTAGAGCGGATTTAGATATATCGTCTTATGTAAAGAAGTTAAAATAGCAGATAGTGCCCCAGACAATGCCGGTAAACAGTAGCGCAATAAAGACCATGGCAGAGCCTATGTCTTTAGCGCGTCCAGAAAGCGGGTGATGCTCAGGGCCAATGCGATCTACCACTGCTTCAATAGCTGAATTCGCCAATTCAGCCATTAGAACAACTCCTAGGGTCAACAATAGAATGGAAATCTCTGCTGTTGTTTGCCCCAAAACAAAAGCCAGCGGAATCAAGATAATGGCAAGCACTAATTCCTGTCGAAAGGCGGCTTCACTCAACCAGGCGCCTTTCAACCCTTGCCAAGAATACTTGGTTGCATCAAGAATGCGAGAAATACCTGTCTTACCGGGTTTTGTTAGCGACATTGTGATTGACTTAATAAACTGGGCTTATGTCCAGATAGTACTGTATGCTAACCTTTTGGGCAAACTGACAAAATTTGGCAACTTTATGAAAATCAGATACTTAAAATACCTATCAATTCTAATTTTGGCGCCATTAGTCGCCTGCTCAGAAGTCACAGATAACGACGATTCGGGGACCTCCGACAAACCTGACACTGACCACCTTCAGCAAATTCAAGCTACGATAGCTGATACAAGCTGTAACACCAATAACGATTGTGCTTTGATAGAAGTCGGCGCAAAACCTTGCGGTGGCCCCGAAACTTATGAGCCTTATTCAAAGCAAAATGTAGACGAAAAAAAACTACAAGAGTTGGCGGCAGCCTACAAAAAACAACGCCAGGATTATTTCAAAGAGAACCAGATTATGGGCATTTGTGTGGTCACACCGAAACCTAGCGTTGCTTGCGTTAGCAATCAGTGCGTGACATCAGAGAAAAGCCCGCAAGTTCAATAACTGACTGGCTATTTCGAAATCAGCGCCCTGTTGCGACGTATTTTGTTGCGGAACGATGCCAAGGCAAGGTGCTGAAATATTCTTTTTAAGCCAATCCAGGTTCTGCTCACTGCGGTTCATTTCACCAAACACAAAGTTGGCGACCCAACCTCTTAGCTTCAGGCCACGACGTTCGATGTCTCGGACGGTCAGCATCGCGTGATTTAAACAGCCTAGCTTCATACCCACCACCAAAATCACGTCCAGTTCCTTCTGCTCTACCCAATCGGCATAGGTTTCTGTGCCATTCAGTGGCGTTAACCAACCGCCAGCTCCTTCAACAAAAAGATAATCACTTGCAGGAAAGTCAATCAGTCGACTCAGCTCAGACACCGATAACTCAATACCGGCTTCCTGGGCAGCAATATGAGGCGCAATAGCAGGTTCAAAACACAGAGGATTCACTTCAGAATAACCTAATTGCTCAAAGCCAGGGCTTTTTCGTGATAAATCAAGAATTTTTTGCCCATCCTCATTAGTCCACTGGCCATCTACGAACTCAGCTCCCGAGGCAATAGGTTTGAGGCCAATAACCTGCTTACCATGACTCAGGAGTGCGCTAATAAGCGATTGAGTTATAAAGGTTTTTCCAACTTCGGTATCAGTACCGGCAATGAATAGAGTTTCTTTCTTATTATTCAATTTGTTATCCCTCGCACACAACGTTAGGTATGGGTTACGCTATAATTCGATACAAAGCTGCTATACAAAAGCGTAGCATATAATCATAGTCCACATTTATTGGTGACTTACTTGGCTGGCGACAACACTATCATACTCACTTTGGCTATTGTAGCCTTAGCGGTTTTATTAGTAGCAGTGATAACTGCTGCACTTAAGCATGCTTTGGTTAGGCAGCTTGAGTCAAGAAACCAAGAACTTAAAAATGTTCTTGAAGAAAACACTCGAAATATCGCCGGTAAAGCTCAACGTATCAAAGAGCTTGAGACCACCCGTGAAGATCTTAAAAACTCATTACAAAGTTTATCCGAGCGTAACACTGCACTTAATCAAGAGCACCGCGAGCTTAAAGGTAAATATAAGCAAATACAAAGTTCATATGAAGAAGCCCAGCAGAATTACCTCAACGCTTTGCAATCCATCTCTGATACCAAGCGCGAACTCGATGATGAAATGGACCAGTTACGCGAAGAGTGCGATACCCGCGTTCGAACTATCCGTCAAGACGCCCTCGAAGAAAAAGAACGCTTTAAAGAAAGCCTGGGCTCGGAGTTTGAGCACCTCAAGAAAAGCCATAAACGGCTCGTTCAAGCCAATGCTACTCTCAGTCGTAATATCGACAACTTACGTGATGAACGTGATTTTTATCGTACTGAATTTGAGACCTTGCGTGATTTCTTGCACGAAGCCCAAGTGAAAAACACAAAGCAACAGCTCGAGGACAAAGAAGAAGAGCTTAAAGAAAAAATCGTTAACTTTGAGAATAAAAAAAGCTAACTTTTCACTTCGCTATTAATCTTTTACTCCTAACCCACTTCAACTGCGTAATCATGATAGCCCATAGCTGGGCTAACTTCCGTTCCAAAAGCATGCCCATAAACCAACTCATAGGTTGCTGGCAATTGACCGTCTTCCATCCTGAACCGCTGATACTCTTGTTCAAGTTTTCGTAACTGACGTGGACTGGTTAAACCATGGTTTCGAGTTGAGTCGATGTTATGAGCACCAATATTTTTTAAATCACGCATCAGCTCAAGCGCCTTGTTATAACCAATCACTACTGGCTCACTGTCCACTACCGGATCAGAAAGGCGTGCGCTTAACATTGCATCACCCACATGATGCATATCGATAAAGTTATTCACGTGCTGATAATCGTTCACTGCCGCCCAGCTTTGTTTTAACTCGTATAAAGTGTCAGGCCCTAAGGTAGTAAACAGCAATAATCCCTCTGGTTTTAAAATCCGATTCAACTCCTGAAATAATTGCGGAAGTTCATCAATCCACTGAAAAGTAAGATTGGAAAATACAAAATCAAAGCTATCACTTTTAAAAGGCATGCTCAGCGCATCGGCGCACAGATACTCTTCCTGGTGCGACTGAGCATTACAATACTCAATCATGCCTTGCGCCAGATCAGCACCTGTAACTTTGGCCTCTGGATAGCGTTTGCTCAGTTGACGGGTGAAGTAGCCTGTGCCACAACCTAAGTCTAAGATATTCCGAGGTTGCAATTTGAAATACTGAAGACGCTCCAATAACCGCTCACCGGCCACTTTCTGAAAAAAGGCCGCATCGTCATAGGTTTTAGCGGCACGACTAAAGGAGCGAGCAATATCGGTCTTAGCAATCTGGTTAATCTTTTGACGCGTAGAATTACTCATGCAAAAACTCTTTTACATCATTAACGAATAAAGGCTTATGGGACAAGAACGGAGCATGGCTCGCTTTCGGATAAACCTTGTGCTGACTGTGTGGAATTAATTCAGCCACCTGCTCGGCCGTTTTAGCTGGCACCAAAGAATCTAGGCGACCGTAGAGGCGTAACATAGGCGCCTTGATATTGACTAAGTCATTGCGCAGATCCACTTCATTCAACAAAGCCAATCCACCACGTAGAGCTTTTCCCGCAGGTACGCCATGAATAAATACGGTATCTCTTAATCGGCGAATATCGTCTTTTTGTGTTTCGCTACCAATTGCCTGAATCGCCAGGAAGCGAATAATGGTGCCCTGGTAATCTTCTTCCAGATACCGGCAGAAACTATCCATAATGTTCGCTTTCATAGCATGCTGCCAGTCATCCTGCTGCACAAAACGCGGGGTGCTGGCCACCGTGATTAATTTATTCATCCGATCAGGGGCTTCAATCGCAATGTTGGTGGCAATCAGGCCGCCCAATGACCAGCCCAGATAATGTGCATTGTCCGGGGCTACTTTGAGCACCTGCTCAGTCAACAAACTCAGCGTGTAAGGATCGCCAGGAATCGGCGAGCGGCCAAAGCCCGGCAAATCAATCATGTGCAAAGTGAAATGCTCAGCCAGGTCATCTGCCAACATTTCCCAGATACCTGAGTGCAGGCCCCAGCCATGTAATAAAACCAGATCGGGCCCCTGCCCTCTTGATTCAATATAAGGTTGTAACTTACTCACCCATTGCCTCTTTTATGCATTCTGTTTAGCTTGCTTGATCTGAAGCGCTAAATGCTCCAGCAAATAATCAATATCGTCTGTGGTGTGCTCTGCGGTTAAGGTCACGCGCAGACGCGCGCTGTTTTCCGGTACCGTGGGTGGCCTGATGGCCACTAATAAAATACCCGCTTCTTTTAAGGCACGACTGATGGCCAGCGTCTTGTCATTGCGTCCAATCAAGACTGGTTGAATGGCAGTGTCAGAAGGCATCAATGGAATATCGTATTCACTGGCCTGCCTGCGAAAATAAACGATGTTTTTATGCAACTGCTCGCGTCGCCATGACTCATCCTGAATCAGTTGCAGGCTGGCTCGATTGGCTGCTGCTACTGCTGCAGGCATGGCCGTGGTGTAGATATAACTGCGACCAAACTGAATCAGGCTTTCGATCAGCATCTCACTGCCAGCCACAAAAGCACCAAAGCCACCCAGCGCCTTGCCCAAAGTCGCCATATAAATCTCGGCTGTCTGCTGCGCTAGATTAAAATGCTCAAGACTGCCTTTACCCTGCTCGCCCAGCACACCAAAACCATGAGCATCATCAATCATCAAAGATGCTTTATGTTTTTTGACAC
>JAPHRL010000303.1 GCA_026195755.1 Kangiella sp.
CGCCAGAGTTTCGCAAGAAGAGCCATGACTTTACTGTTAAATGGCTAGAAAAAGTCAAACAAATCGATCGTAGCTTATTATCCGGTCAAGACCGCTTAAGTTATGATATTTTTGTTTATCAATCAGAGCATAGCCTTAAAGGTGAACAGTTTCCTGGCCACCTAATTCCAATCAATCAATCCAACAATATTGCAAACTTCTTTGCGCAGCTGGGTTCCGGCCAAAGTTTCCAACCATTCAAAACGGTTGAGGACTATGAAAATTGGTTGAAACGGGTTGATGGTGGCGTTGCCATTATGGAGCAAGCGATCATTAATATGGATCAGGGAATCGAAAAGAAAGTGGTTCAACCTAAAGCTCTGATGGAAAAAGTAATTCCACAACTGGCTGCTCATGTGGTTGAAGATCCTACCGCGAGCATTTTCTATACGCCGATTAAGAATATGCCTGAAGACTTTTCAGAAGAAGACAAGAAGCGTTTAACAGAAGCTTATCGCACAGCCATTGTTAAGAAACTGGTTCCGGCTTATAAAAATCTGCATGACTACATTAAAGATGATTACATGCAGCATGCACGCGATACCTTTGGTTTAAGCGAACAACCTAATGGCGAAGCCTGGTATAACTATCAGCTGAAAACTTACACCACCACAGATCTGACTGCCGAAGAAATTCACCAGTTTGGTTTAGATGAAGTTGCAAGAATCCATTCTGAAATGAAGGAAGTGATGGCAGAAGTAGGTTTTGAAGGCACTCTCGAAGAGTGGTTCAAGTACGTACAAACCAATCCTGAGTTCTATTACGACAACGAAGAAGACTTGTTGCAGGGCTATCGTGACTTACAAGCCAAGGTTAATAAATTATTGCCAAGCATGTTCGACATAGCTCCCGAAACTGACTATGAAGTTCGAGCAGTGGAAGCATTCAGAGCTGAGTCAGCAGCAGGTGCATCCTACATGTCAGGATCGCCCGATGGTTCACGCCCTGGTATTTTCTACGTCAATACGTTCAACCTGAAAGGCCAGCCTAAGTTTGGTATGGAAACCCTTTCCATTCACGAGGCAGCACCGGGCCACCACTTCCAGATTTCCTTACAACAAGAAATTGAAGGGTTGCCCATGTTCCGCCGCTTTGGTGGCTTAAGCGTCTTTAGTGAAGGTTGGGCGTTATATGCTGAGTCAATTGGTAAGGAAATGGGGATGTTTACTGACCCGATGCAATACTATGGTCGCCTGAGTGATGAAATGTTACGCGCCATGCGCCTAGTGGTTGATACCGGACTGCACGCCAAGGGTTGGTCGCGACAGGAAACCATCGATTACATGGTAGCCAATTCATCAATGGCCTATACGGATGTAGTTTCCGAAGTAGAGCGCTATATCGCGTGGCCAGGTCAGGCAGTTTCTTACAAAGTTGGCCAGCGAGTAATTAGCAACTTAAGAGCCGAAGCAGAACGTAAGCTTGGTGATAAATTTGATATCAAAGCTTTTCACCGTGAAGTGTTAGTCGATGGTGCCGTGCCAATGCCGGTACTGGAAACCAAAATCCGCGAATGGATTGATTCGCAGTTAAGTGAAGCTTGATAAATACAGCGCTGATAAAAAAGGAGCTTCGGCTCCTTTTTTTATTCTTAAATGAAAAACTTACAATTTTATATTTCTTCTCAAAACTCCGTAAGCCACTTCATTTTGCCAGCGCCCATCAAAGTTAAAGTTTTCCTGAAAATAACCTTCTCGTTGCATACCGAGTTTTTCCATTAACTTCCAGGAAGCAATATTTCTAGGTTCACAATAAGCGACGAGTTTATGAAATGGCCAGTCTTTAACAATCAGCTTTACTAAGGTGATTAAAGCTTCTGACCCATAACCATGTCCTTGAAAGTGACGATTAAATTTATAACCGACTTCAATTTGTTGGTGCTGTTTACTCTTGTAACGAAAACCAACATCGCCAATCATTTTATTGGTACTTTTAAGCACTACTGCAGCGCCCATCCACTTGCCTTCTGCGCCATCCCACTCTCCGGCGTGACTTAAGAATAACTCTCTGGCTTCCTTCGGATCACCAACGGGACGGATATATTTCATCACTTCAGGATCAAGTGCGTAATCAAGATAATCATCTACGTCTGACTCCTGGAAAGGTCTTAAAATCAAACGTTCGGTTTCTATAGTGTTTTTCATCGAGCTATAATTCCTCAAACCGTTTCATCATCGGGAAATACAGTGCCAGCTTAATGGGGCGATCATCAATCTGAGCCATCAGTGTTTTGTATTGCTCTAACTGACCTTGGTAGCGTTCTTTCTCGGACTGAATAAATTCAGCCACATCATCACCAAGGTGACTACCGGTTTTGTAATCAACGATCCAACGAGTGCCCTCTTCATCGACAAAAGTTCTGTCAATAACAAAAGCTTTGTACTCCCCATCAACAACACCTGTCAGCGCTAATTCGCAAGCTGACTCCTGGTGTTGAGAAGAGAGAACCCACTGCGCTTTAGGATCGTTAAGTACGTTGTCTAACCCCTCTTCAATTCGTTGCTGAGCATAGCGAGCATTCTTTTCATTATAACCTGAACTCAATAACAGCTCGTACATTGCTACGGCGTAATCACTAATCGATTGTTGGTTAAGTTGCCACTGCCCTTTGCTGATAAGTTCTAATTGCCGGTGCATCAAGACACCAATTGTTTTAGCCACATCGGTCGCCCAATCAAACTCAATGGCTGCCTGTTCAGCGATGACCGAATTCTTCTGGAGAGATGACTTAATACCTTCAAGTGAATCACTTATTATCGGATAGCTCCAGTCAGCTTTAAGCCGTTGCCAACTGTGATCCAACGTCTGCTCTGAACCGTGATCCGTTTCTTGATTTGATTCCAGTCGCAATACTTCTGATTCAATATAGGTTTCATAAATTGGCTTCAACAAATTCATCAAGCTGTCATTGCCAAAGGAACCCAGTTTCAATCGCTCTTCTTTCTGGTTGTAAGAAACCGCTCCGCAACAGGTTAAATAGAGACGGTACTTGGCGCGAGTAGAAGCTACATACAATAAACGGCCACTCTCCAAGCGATTCTTTTGTCGCGAAAAGTCATTCACAAACTTATACAGCGAGTTGCTTTCCCCGACCTGATCGACCGGTGCCATTAAATACTGACTGGAATCATCTTGTGCTGGAAACTCTTCCCACACCATCAACTGCTTATCATTATTGCCACTGCCTTTATTTAGCTGCGGTAAAAAAACCGTATCGAACTCAAGACCTTTCGATTTGTGCATGGTCATGACCGAGACGCGGCAATCATCTTCACGGCTCGGCGGTGCATGCAGTTTACTCATGGCAGAAAGCAAAGGCTTGTAATCCGTAATGATCTGGTTCTGCTCGTAACCACTGACAAAGTCGAAGAAGGTGTAAACCTGTTCAATCTCATTAGACTGACAGCTCAAAGCCCCCCCGAGGTGCAGCCACAATGCCTCCAATTGAATGGCTAAGGGCTGCTGATACAACTGTGAACGATGCTTTTCAACAATGCTTCCCTGCTTTTCCAAAGCTGAAACTGCCGACTCTGATAAGCTATCCACTAACTTGTGCTCTGTTACAACACGATAAACCTCATCGCCAAATACAGACTCAATCAAAGTCATATCGGTTAAAGACAATCCAAACCAGGGAGACTTCAATAAAGCCATCCAGGCCAATTTGTCGTGCGGGTGAATTAATACCCGTAACAATGTCAACACATCAAGCACACTTTGCTTTTCAGCCAGTTCCTCGAACTCTTCAGCCACATAGGCAATCGAACCCTGCTGTAATGCTTCGATGATGGCAATGCCATGGTTACGCGCTCTGACCAATACCGCGATATCTTGTTCAGGGTATTTTTTTAATAAAATCTCAATTTGCTCAGCGATGTAGTTTGCTTCCTGTGTCGCTGCATCAGTGATGATTTCATCAGAGTCAGAATCCAAGCTAGAAGAGTGAGAGTCTTCGCCAAAGAATATCTTAAAATCAACATTATCATCTTCAGTAGTATCTTTTGTGGCTGTTGCTTCCGCCAGACTCACCGCTCCTAACACAGCATCGTCATAACTCGGAAAAATACTGGCAAAACTTTTGTTGACCCAGCTGACTACTGTTTCACTGGAGCGGAAGTTACTGGTCAGTTGCAAAAACTCTAACCTGATATCGCCAATTCCATGATCGCGAGCCTGAATAAATAAACCAACATTAGCTTCACGGAAACGATAAATCGATTGCATCGGATCGCCAACCACAAAGAGCGTACGTCCATCATCGGCTTGCCATCCAGCAGTTAACTTTTCGATCAGCTGATACTGCCCATAGGAAGTATCCTGGAATTCATCCACCAGAATATGGGAAATACCATAATCCAGTTTAAGCGCCAATTCAGACGGAGCATCAATATTACCCAGCGCGCGATCCGCAGCCATAGAGATTTCAGAAAAATCAACCACGCCTTGTCGCTTAAACTCAATCGTTAAATGAGCGGTGGCAATACGCATCAACTGGGTTAAAGATTCAATCACTTCCCACTCATTATCCTGATAATGGATATTGGGGAAGTTTCGAATAATAGCCATGTGCTCCACAAACGCGGAATATTCACTCAACTCCGCCATAATCTCTGTCGCTTCATCTTTCTTTAATTTGATGATAGCTTTTTCATCTTTGGTTTCGCCCAGTTTTTGTGGTGGCATTGGCCCTGTTTTTAACAGCTCGGCTTTGTTTTTACTCATACAGAAATTGGCAATGCCCTGCCAATACACCAAATGCCCAGCTTTCGGCTCTGGCCATTCAACCAAAGTTTGGAGCGCAAACAATGGATGGGTATCCTCAAAATAATTTGCAGCAAAAATAATGCAAGAAAGCAATCGGTGTTTTAATGCCTGCGGGATTGATGCATCAAGTTGTTTAAGCTCAGCTTCAAGCACATCAATAAACCCCTGCTCCAAAATTTCACGCTCTGCAGTGCCTTCCTGTTCTAACCGCAACCATTGGTCACGTTTTGCCAACTGTTGCGCCAGCAGCTCTTGTAGTTGCTCGACCTTATTGTCGGTATGCGCCAGAACGCGATGAACATGCGCAGCCCAGGGTTCCTGTGCCTTGACTCCGTCCACCACTGACTTGGCTGCCTGATAATAAAGCTCGTAAGGATTTTCGGTGGGGCTTAATTGACCACCAAATTTTGCCAGAACCGGCATCTGATTAGCGATAGTGGCACACAATGAGTCAAAAGTTTTAATGCGTAAACGATGGGGACTGTGCATAAGTCCCCAATCCAGTTCCTGATCTCGTTGCAATACACTTTTAGCCAATTCCCAGGTTAATACTTTGTGTGGTTCATCAGGCTTTGAACCTTGCGCTGAGTACAGTGATTGCAGAATCCGGTTCTGCATTTCACGAGCTGCTTTATTGGTGAAGGTAATCGCCACCACTTCTTCTGGATTTTGTACCACGGCTAACAGTTTCAATACTCGTTGGGTCAGCAACTCTGTTTTGCCTGATCCTGCTGGCGCCTGCACAATAAAGGAACGAGTATGATCAATCGCCTCTTGGCGAGCTTTCAGATCCTGAATCATAAAGCGCCTCCATTATTGATGAAACTCACGTTTCTCTGCTGCGATAAACTTTTACGCTGATTAATTCTGCAAACGGAGGCAAAATCACAATAATCACAGCTTCTGGGGTTCACGATTGCAGTACCTGCTTTAATATCGCGCGCGACTTCTGACATTTGTAGTTGCCAGCGGTCGATAATATCGGACATACCTTCTTTAATGGCGCTTCGTTTATCCAATGCTAAATGCTCAATAGTATCCGCAATACCCTGATAGCGAACTTCCTTGGCATTGATATTAAAAAAGCTTACACCTGCAATAGGCGTATCACCCTGATTAATTGCATACAGCGCCAGTTGTGGCTCCTCAGGTGCTAATTCTTTATCCCTTGGATACAGTTTTGCGCGGGTGGGTGATCCAGTTTTATAGTCAATAATTAAAAGTCCATCTTCAACTTCATCTATTCGATCGACTTTTAAATTAAAGGTTAAGCCTTCAATGTTGATTGATTGATTCTGTTCCGGTGGCAATGATGTAAACGGTAAGCGCTTAGCATCAACTTGCAGTGCCTGCACTAACTGTTTCAACAATCGTTGGAATTCATTGTCGGCAAAGTCAGAAAGCTGCAGGTAATAAAACTGATCCTTACATTCATCAAGCACACTGCTTAGATAAGGCTCAATGAGCGACGATAGTTGTGACTCACTTTTACCAATCAGTATCTCGTTACTATCATGCTCTTTCCAGAATGCTTCCAGAACACTATGCACCAGGCTTCCTCGCTCCATGGCATTTAAACCCTGCTCCACTTCTTCAAACTCTTTGACCTTCAAGCGATAGCTCATATAGGCTTTAAATGGGCAGTTTATCTGATCTCTAAAGAAGCCTGTTCCCCCTTTCACGACACCTGCTGGCAGTGGCTGCCCATGCGTGTCCTGGTAGTTTTCAACAAACTCTTCGCGCTTCGCATTTGCTGTAATTTCGTTAATAAAGCCAGGTGCCAAACTGGCATTCGCCGCAATGGTCTGCTGCGAGAAATCGGTTATAAAAGGACTGGGCAGTAACTCACTGCTACCGTCGAAACGGGGGTATGACATGGTGACGTTCTGGCTACTTGCCAACAGACTTTTGAATAGCTGCTGAGCATACTCATATTCGCGCTGCGCAGAACTTCCCGGCATCTGATGCTGTTTGAGCGTTTGTTTATCAATGAACGGATTAGGGTTGGGTTGCGCAGGCAACACCTGATAAGTTGCACCCGTGAGCCACAGCTGATCAAACTCCAGACCTAAAGTCTCCAACAGCCCCATAATTTGAATCGGTGCTTTCGGCAACTCCTGATGAAACTGCTTCTCAGTAATCAATTGTGAGAGAAGTTCTAACAAGCTGGAGAAACTGATAACGTCTGGATAGAACACCTGAAATTGTCGCAGCTGATTGAAGCAATCATATAACGTTTGTTGCACTTGATACTCGCGACTTTGAAGAGTGCGCATCCCCGGCCACTCAGCAGTATCTAAAATTGAAGTCAGTCGCTTGACCCAGTCCGCCAAGGTCAGTTTGGATTTAACTAACTGCTGAGCAGACTTCAAACTTTCAATTAAGCCAGCAAAGGACGAGCCTGAGATCTTCGCCTGTTGAGCCAGGTCACCAAGCTCACTGATCGCAAAGCGTTGCTTATGGTTTTTACGTAAAAACTTCTCGAGCCTGGCTCTGTCACTAATCAATTGATCATGGCCAGTTTCGCCTGTCTTGTGCTTACCAAAATAAGGGCTTAACAATAGCTGTTGCAATACTTGAGTTTCAATACTGCCATTGAGAAACTTTAACAGGTTCAGGGCAGTAACCACTAACGGCTGCTTGTTCAGTGACTCACCCAGAGAAATATCATAGATGCCCACAACTGGCGGCTGCTCTGGACTCAAGCTCGGAGTTAATTCCTGCCACAACAATCGTTCAACCAGTGCCTTATGCTTTTCAAGTTCAGGGACAACTATGGCGCAACGAAAGGGTTTGTCCGGATTGCTTTTTAGCGCCTCGATTACAGAATCTTTTGCCTGATGAATCGCAGCCTTAAATTCTTCACGCGTAGAATTAAAACTAAGAACCTGTGGCGTCGCAGCCTGATTAGACGAGATTAAAACTTCAAGCTTAGAAGTTTGGCCGAGTCGCTCAAACACTTTCTGTTGCTGCGGGGTAATCTGTTCAAAACCTGCAGTGAAGATATTCTCGGCCACGAGCAACTGATGTTGTGACATCAACTCTAATAAAAGATTAATACTTGATGCGCTGTCTATCCAATGATTTTCTTCAAGTCGTCGCGCAAATTCATTCGCCCAATCTTTAAATGCCTGAGTGTCTTTATCCCAGGCTAAACTTTGTGTGATATCCAGTTGCCATTGTTGATATTGCTGCCAGGCCTGCCAGGCTTTACTGCTGGTAGCATTAATATTTAATAGAAAGTCATTCCACTCGGATCGCTCAATAATGTCCTGCCAAATAAACTGGCTTTGCTGATCGGATAACAAGTGTGGCAGTTTTTCGGAAGAAGCTCCTTTGACCTTCTCTCTCAACAGCTCCCACAAGGTCGCAGTAAAGGCTCCCCAGGGCATAACCTGCAGAGTTGGCCATACTGTGTTTCCCTGAGCAGCCTGCCAACGGTTATATTCTTCGCGCAAATGGCGCGCTAGACGCTGACTTGCCGTAATGACAATGCTGTGTTCCGGATCGATTGCTTCGAAGCGATATCCTGTTTGCATAATATTGTTTTTTCTTA
>JAPHRL010000156.1 GCA_026195755.1 Kangiella sp.
AAGCGCTGCGGTTGATCAACCGTTAGCGGTAGTTTGTATTGACTGTGCCATGTGATCGTCACCGTACGTGCCTTTGACGTACCAAAAGCTTCAGTTTTGCTTTCCAACAAACCTCGTGTGTTGTATTGGTAGGTGGTGATATCCCCATCAGGACTGGTCGCCTGGCTTAAGAAACCATTGGCGTCGTAATCATAAGTGTAATCACCAACGGTACAACCCAGACAGGGTAGCTGCTCAAGCTTAGTGACTTTATCCGAACCGTTCAGCAAGGCGTGGTGATAGACCGCTTCGCGGTAGTTAACGTCATCGCGGTAAAAGCGCACCAGACTTTGGTCAACCGCTGTAGAATCGAGATAATCAATGGTTGTTTTAATGGCGCCGCCAGCGTGCTCGGATAAAACTGCACGGTTCTTAGCGTCATAATCGTACGTGGCATAACGCTCACCATTTTCATCCATGATCCCAATCAATACTTTGGTATCCGTGCGATCTTCATAGAGATATTCTTTATACGGATTATCGGTCCAATCGCTCGGCGTCTCGTCGGGATAGATGACCTTGCTGATATAACCCGCGTTGTCGTGTTCGTAGCGATACTCATTGCCCGCCGGATCAACCAGCTTGGTGATAATGCGGCTAGACGAGGTTAGCGACTGTGGAATGTCTTCAAAGAACAGTTCAATACTGCGGTTAAAGCTGTCAGTGATAATCGCATGGTTACTCGATGGATAGCTCACCGAATGAGACTGGCCATTGCGATAAGTTTTAGACGTTAAACGTCCTTGTGCATCGAATTGATAGAGGGTTCCAGATTGAGAAGTATAACGATAGCCAGTTCCGTCATTGATTAAGGCGCCATTTTTCTGGTATTGCGCTGTCCAGCCGGTTTCGGAATCACGCTGCAGGAAATTAAGCTCGCTACCGCTTGGTAATGCCAAGCGGGCAATGGTAAGCCCAGGATAACGATTGTCCAGATTCAGAACCGGCAACCCTTCAACACGCCATTGATGGTAAGACTTATCAAGCTGTGCATGACTGCCTACAACTTGAGCATTGTCTGGTATGGTCTGTCCGTCCTGAGTATAGAGGCGCTCTAACGTTTTTTTCGAAATTGGCGTTGATGAATAGGTTCGTCTGAAATTCAGGCCACCGACACTGGAGGAATAATCAACTTCCGTTTGGCGTTTAACCCCCGAAGCACAGTTAATCGGGTTGCCGGTTTCGGCACTCGGCGTATTAGCCGCATCAGCCGCACAGTTAGAGCCTTCAGAAACAGGCGCTTCACAATATTCGCCTTGATTGTTAGGTGTGGTAAAAATCTTTTCAGGATTGTCATTATTGAAGTCATATTCAAAATCAGTTCGAGCAACGCATTGGTTATCGACTAAATCTTCCGTGCAATCGCAAGAGGGAGGAATGTCTGTGCAATGCTCGTAATATTGAATAGAGCCATCCTCATTACTATCAACATGATATGGATGACTAGACGGACAAAAATATCTATCAATAAAAGAAATATTGAAGTAAGAGCTAAATGTTTTTTGATACTCTGAAGAAGTACCTTCATGAACCACTGCTACGTATTGGAATGTCACATAACCATAATAAGGCTTACCTGTGTGATGATAGGTAATTGACTCCGATACCGTGGCTTCAATTTCTTTGCACTGAGTATAAACCTGCGGACTAGCAGCACAAAAACCTGAATATTTATGATGTGCTTCAAAAGCTTCTTCCTGAGTATCAAAATATCCTTGCACGCCCGACGTACTATAAACTTTTATAGTTTCTTCAATAGTAGGGGAAACATTCTCAGCTTGTAATCCTTGTGAACATAACAAAATAGAAGGAAATAAAAGTATAAAATATAAATCCGTTAACTTTTTCATTTTGTCTCTAATCCATAAGTTATTTTTGAGCTCAATCTGAAAGTAAAAACCACAAAATCCCTTTTGGTTGAAGACGAGGACTTTATAAAACAAAAGAGGGAGAGTCAAGGAAGTGGGGCTTACAAGGCTTGATATAACCATCGAGCGTATCAGAGCCTGTCATTTTGACTGAAGATTGATGAGTTATACTGCGTTAACCTATAGATACAATAAGGGCGGGCACATTGGCCCGCCCTTACCGGTTGATACACCGAATAGCTCAAGTTTTATGCGTGCAGAGCTTCTAAAACTGCTTCTGGCTTCTTCGCAACAACTGTCAGTAGAGCTTTGGCCGATCCCGTTGGGTGTCTTTTTCCCTGCTCCCAGTTTTCAAGTGTTCTTTTGCTAATTCCCATCAAGACAGCAAACTGGGACTGCGACATCCCTAGATTTTCACGGATGGCCTTTACCTCGAGGTCTTCAAATTCGAAAGAACGGGAAGGACTAGCCTTGCCTTTCATGATAGCGTCAGCCTCTTCCACGCTTTCTAGCATTTCTTTAAATAGTTCATCATTCATGAGTTCCACCTCTCAACGATTTTTTTGAGCTGTGCAACCTGCGCATCAGTCAAGTTATCCAATTCATTTTTCGGATAGCAATAAATCATATA
>JAPHRL010000070.1 GCA_026195755.1 Kangiella sp.
ATGATCAAAGCGGCAGCTGCCAATGGCTGGCTGGATGAAGAGCAGATCGTGATGGAAGCCATGATGAGCTTCAAGCGCGCCGGTTGTGATGGGATCCTGACCTATTTCGCCAAAGATATCTGTCGTTATCTGGCTCAATAAAAAATAGAGTTAGCCGGTTATGTTAATTCTCGACGCCATAATCCCCATCGCCCTGGTGGTAATTATTGGCGTCCTGTTGGTTAAATCCGGCTATGTCAGTGATGGATTTTTTCCTGAGCTATCCAAGCTGGTTTTCAGAGTCTTTGTTCCGGTCTTTCTGTTTGTCAGTGTTTACCGCAGTGGTTTGCAGGACGTTGGCCAAACGCTGATTGCTTATTTTGTTCCGGTATTGGTGGTTTTCGTTGCGGTTGCCTTGCTAATGAACCACCGCATGGCGCTGACTTCGACCTTTTCCAATAACGTGCTGGTCGGCATCCCGGTTATTTTATCGGTGGCCGGAGAGCAAGGACTAACCATCACCCTCGCCGTTATTTCGGCACACAGCTTGATCCTGTTCAGTGCTTTTTATCTGTTTTCAACCAAGGTCAATGTGACACCCTCCAAATTCAAAGCCAGTATGAACCTGTTCAGTAACCCTGTGATTATCGGCTTATTACTGGGTCTTGCCTTCAATTACAGTGGCATTGAGTTACCCAAACAACTGATGACGCCTTTGGAAATGGTGTCTGAAGCTGCCCTGCCCTTGGCCTTGATCATTTTAGGTAGCTCGTTGGCGCAGATGGGTAAATTTAAAGGACATTTGTTGCAAAAAACAGCCCTGATTACCGCTATTAAACTGATACTCCTACCTATAGTGGTCTACAGTTTTGGGCGTTGGGTGATGGAGCTTGATGAGGTGGTTTTAATATCTTTGGTGATATTGGCTGCCTGTCCCACCGGAATCAGTGTCATGCCCTTTGTTGAGGCAGTAGAGCAAGACAAGCAGATTGCTCACAGCACAATTGCCTTAACAACCCTTCTATCTGTGGTTTGTATACCAGTCACCATTTGGCTGGTGCAGGGCTAGAGCCTGAGCGAATCCTTTTGTATGATGAGCTATCAAAACAGCTCAGGAATAGACCATGCTCAAACCATTCAAACTCACGATTATACTGCTAGCGTCTTTAAGTTTAAGTTCCTGCAAAACCACAGACGTTCAACGAGTGTTAGATACTCTGGGTGGTGCCAATCAACCATTATCAGAACAGACCGTGGTGGCTGGTCTAAAACAGGCTTTGGAAGTTGGCACTGAAAACGCAGTTTTCAAAACTAATAAAACCGGCGGTTTTAGCAACAACTCACTGATCAAAATTATGGTGCCTGAGCAGTTCAGCGATGTTGCAACCAAGGTCAGGCAGATTGGCCTGGGTTCTTATGTGGATAAATTTGAGTTACAGATGAACAGAGCCGCTGAGCAAGCCTCTGGCGAAGCAAGACAGGTTTTCTTCAGTGCTATTTCAGGTATGACGGTACAAGATGCCTGGGGTATTTTACGTGGTGGTGACAATGCGGCGACACAATATTTTAAATCTAAAACCGAACGCCAACTCGAACAGAAATTTGCTCCTATTATCAATAACAATATGCAAAAAGTGGGTTTTTACAGCGATTATCGGCGCTTGCTTAATACCTACGATAATATTCCATTTACCGATAAGCCTAATCTCAATATAGAAGACTATGTTATGACCGAAACTATGGATGGCTTGTTTACCCTGGTGGCTGAGGAAGAAGCCAAAATCAGACGTGATCCACTGGCGCGAACCACGGAACTTCTAAGAAAAGTTTTTGCTCAACAATAGCTTATAGAAAACAGACGACAACATATAAGCAACAACAAAAGTGGACTGACCACTAGTTATTGTTACTAAAATTCGGTAAAAAGAGTGCATGTGCATTAAAACAATCAATTATGTCTGCTTACCCCTACCATGATGTTTCAATAACAGCCCCCGATGGTTATCAACTCAGGGGCGCTATGTATATTGCAAACAAGGCGCAACCAAAGCGAATATTAATCATAGGCTCTGCTTTTGGCGTTCCGCAGCAGTACTATAAACATATTGCTAACCACTTAGCTGAGCAAGGTATCAGTTGCGTGACCTTTGATTATCGTGGCATAGGCCAGTCAAAAGATGGAGTTATGGCTGCTAAAGACATGCTTATGCAGCACTGGGGAGAGCTAGACTTAGAGTCGGTAATTCAATATGTACAGAACAACTATCAGCCAAGTGAACTGTATTATCTGGGGCATAGTGCAGGCGGACAAATATTAGGCTTGGCCCCCTCCTCATATCGATTCGACAAAATAATCTTAGCCGCTACCGGGGTTGGTGCCTGGAGAGCGTGGCTGGGAGCGCAGAAGTATCTATTGGCAGCCATGTGGTATGGCCTAATGCCATTAATGATGTTGTTTCAGCGTGGTGATTTTTTTCATTCGAAGATGCTGGGCCCTATTCCGGTACCTAAACATGCGGTTAAGCAGTGGGTTGAGTGGGCAAAATCTGAAGACTATCTATTCACTACCAAGCACGGCCTTGACCTTGCGGGCTATGAAAAAATAAGGGCCGATATTTTTGCTTTAACTATTTCAGACGACTGGTATGCCCCACAATCCTCAAGAGATGCGCTGTTGGCTCACTATTCAAATAGCCACCGGGTAACTCAATACATACTGCCACAAGACTTAGATCTGAAACACATAGGACACTTTGGACTGTTTCGGAAAAAACAGGAAATCATTCGAGGAATATGGCAACCTATAATCAATTTTTTAAATCAGTAGGCAAGGGTTATGACACAACGTATCAAGAAAAAAGCAGAAGAAATTGAAACCTGGAACTTCGTTTTCCCAAACCAAAGCAATCCTTATGGCAACATGTTTGGTGGCGAGCTGCTGGCGATTATGGATACAACAGCAGCAATGGCCGCCATTCGCTATGCAGAAAAAACTGTATCAACGGCATCGGTAGAGCGCGTCATATTTAAAAAACCAATCTTTGTGGGTGACCGAATTAAAACCGTAGCAAAAGTGGTTCTGGTAGGAAGAACTTCAATGATGGTACGCACAGACGTATTTGTCGACAAAGGTGGAAAAGAAGGCGATGTGTTGAGTACAACAGCTCACTTTACCCTGGTTGCGTTCGATGAGGAACGGGTGCCGGCAGAGGTTCCGGAGCTGATAATTGAGACTGATAAAGAAAAGAAACAAAGTGAATTAGCGCAACAGATTAAAGATCATGTTGGGCGTCGTGAGGGTAGAATTAAAGAAGTTGTGGAGAAGTGGAAATGATAAATAAATGGTTACTGGGACTGGCTTTACTATTAATTTCGGTAGTAAATGCTGAAGATAAAATACTTATTGGGAATAAAGAAATTAAAGTCCCACAAGTGGAGGGTTTTCAGAGTATTGGTCAAAGCCATATTATGCATGAAATCATGCTGAGCTTTGTCCCTCCCACTAATGAATTGTTGGACATAAAAATAGCCAACGACGATATTGACGCTGAGATAAGAGGAATGGAGCCAGAATATAAACGCTATATCGTTATGCAAACCTATATCCCAACTAAAAATAGATCGGTTACTAAAACTGAATTTGATCAGTTAAGAATGTTTTTAGATAGCCAGTATGAAGAAATGACAAAAGCGATTGAGTCTAAAATAGATGAGATGGCTGAGAAGGGATCAAAGAAAATTAGCGATAAATATTCTCTTGAGATGGCAATGAAGATCACTGATAACGTACCTCTGGAGATTTTTTATAATCAAGATCAACGTTTTTCGGCTATGAATTTAATGACAGGCAGCGTGGATATAGAAGGTCAATCAGAATCAGTTAGCACTACGATGGGCTTGAATGTGTTGCATGTAAAAGGAAAGATTATTTATCTCTATGTATATGAGGAATCTGATTCGGAGGCAGCTCGTGACTGGGTGAAGAAAATGTCTACGGATTTTAGTAAGGCAATCATTAACCAATAAGAGTAAAAAAAAGGCTACAAAAAGTAGCCTTTTTTATTATTGGTTAGCGACCCTCAGGTCCTGTCATGCTTGAACCTTGAGCATTTTCTACCGCTTGCCTACTTTTTTCCTGTAGATCTTCATAATCTTCTCTGGTCCAACATTGCTTAGTTTTAAAGTGAGTGCCTACTTTTTGTGTGCGCTTACAAATGATGTCACGATTTGAATCTTCGCTAGCAACTTTTTCTGCGTCTTCTGGTGCATTTTTCTCTGCTACTGGCGACTGTGTGGCACAAGCAGAGACTAAAAGTATAAGAGACAAAAGAGATAATTTTTTAAGCATAATCATTCCATTTTATTTGGGGTTTTAAAGGCTATCAAACGGCTTTAAAGAGCGAAAGTTAAGAAATGTAACTGAATATGTATAAACCAATGAACTCATTAGCTCAGTTTGAAAGTTATTGACTTGAATGTGGGAGCTTATCAACAGTAATGGGTTGATTAGATTGAGATTGGCTATTAATTGGCATAAAAGAAGCCTGATTCTTTGCATAAGCTTGGCGAACCACGCAATGTTTTTGCTTGAAGTGCCAACCGGGCTTGTTGGTGTAAAAGCATATCTGTTGGCTGGGAATATCAGTATCGACCTGCGGGGAGTTAAGATTGTTGCTATTAGTCGTTGAGCAGGCAGCTAGGTTTAAAGATGCAATAGACAGAATAATGAGTTGTTTCATCGTGTATTTCCTTTTTATTGAAGACTCCAGTAATAAAGACAAGGTTACACAAGGGAAAGTGACAAAGAAAGTTAAAATAATCAAAGACATGTGAATTTTTGTGTAGTGGTTATCACAAATTTGATAATGCTATTTGCTTTAATAGTGTGAAAAGCATCAAGATGTAACTAGTTGATCTTCAATCATAAAGGAGAGCACGATGAAAAAGTTAATCAGTTATCTTGTTATAGCGGTATTTATGGTGAATGCTACGGGTTGCGGTACTATCTTATACCCTGAGCGGAAGGGGCAAATTGATGGGAGAATTGACCCATCCGTTGCAGTGCTGGATGGATTAGGATTATTACTATTTTTGATCCCGGGGATTATTGCATTTGCGGTAGATTTTAATAACGGAACCATTTACTTGCCAGGAACTCAAGGAAGTTTGCACGACGATGATGACGGTACCCGAGTAGTCAAGTTTAATGGTGACTTAGATATTGAAGAGTTAGAGTCAATCTTGGAGCAGGAAACCGGACGAGACCTGGATCTTAAGAAAGATCTGACAATGGTCATGGAACCAGACTCTATAGATGAAGCGAAAATGCGTGTGGCTCTCATTAATAAATCAATGAACTTAAATTTAGTTCAGCGTTAAATTAGCTCCAACCCAGCTCCAATAAAAAAAGGCTACAAAGTAGCCTTTTTTTATGTCTGTATGCTTATGAGTTTCGAGGATGTCTTGGTTTGCCGCCGCTTCGACGTTGTGTCGGATGGCGACGCTTTTGCTGAATAGGCAACGATGGTTTCAAGTTAGCTAAATATTCAGGCTTGATTTCAAGCTTCGGCAGGGGATGATCAACATATTGTTCTATGGCAGTGAGGTTCATAGCAAAATCTTCGCCAGCAAAGCTGATGGCATCGCCTTCGGCACCGGCTCGTGCAGTACGTCCAATACGGTGAACATAATCTTCGGCATCGTCAGGTAAATGGTAATTGAACACATGGGTAACGCCATCAATATGCAAGCCTCGAGCGGCGACGTCGGTACAAACCAACACGCTAACATCGTCATTTTTTAGCTCGTCCAACAGGCGTAAACGCTTTTTCTGATGAACATCACCGGTTAATAGACCAGCCTTAATATCATTGCCAGCCAAGCAAGCCCAAACGTGCTCCGCTGCACGTTTAGTGTTGGTGAAAACAATCGATTTTTCGGGCTTTAACCGATGCATTAAGCCTACCAGTAACGGCAGTGCTTCTTCACGGCTAGGATAAAATAAGGCTTCGCGAATCTTATTAGCAGACACTTGTTCGGTTTGAACTTGCACATGTTGAGGGTTATTCATGTGTTCATAGGCAAGTTCTTGTACGCGGTGCGACAAGGTGGCGGAGAACAGCATATTAAGACGATCAGTTGCTGGTGGCATACGATTGAACAAGTAGCGAATGTCTTTAATAAAGCCGAGATCAAACATGCGGTCAGCTTCGTCGAGAACCACACTATCAATAGCTTCTAGACCAAAGGCTTTAGTTTTCAAGTAATCAATCAGACGGCCAGTGGTACCAATTAGAATATCCACACCATCGATCAATTGCTGGCGTTGTTTTTCGTGATCCTCGCCCCCATATACTACTCGGATCTTGAGGTCAGTATGTTTG
>JAPHRL010000112.1 GCA_026195755.1 Kangiella sp.
CGGAGCTTAAGCTCGCTAAATTACCAAAATTAGTTGCTTAAAATTTATGGCCACTCCAAAAGAGTGGCGTATTTTACCTGAACTGACCGAAAAATCATCAATCAATTAGCGGTTTTCAGGCTATTACAATATCACTCGCCTAATATCACCCAACATCTTCGACAGATGTACAATAAAGCGCGCCGCCACAGCACCATCAATCACACGATGGTCATAAGACAGCGACATTGGCAACATCATGCGTGGTTCAAACTCTTTGCCATTCCAGACAGGTTTCATTTGATTACGCGACAAGCCAAGAATGGCAACATCTGGCCAATTCACAATCGGCGTAAAGGATGTACCACCGATGCCACCTAATGAGGAAATGGTAAAACAACCACCCTGCATATCTGCGGCGCCCAGTTTCTTGTTACGGGCTTTTTCAGACATTTCACCCAGCTCATTGGCCAGTTCATAGACTGACTTTTTGTCCACATCACGAATCACAGGAACCACCAGGCCATCCGGTGTATCTACTGCCACACCAATATTGTAGTACTTCTTCAATATCAGATTTTCGCCGTCATTGGCCAGTGATGCATTAAAGCTCGGGAAGGCTTTCAGACTTGCAACCAGTGCTTTCATAATAAAGGCCAGTGGAGTCAGACGAACACCTTCTTTGGCTGCTTCCTCTTTCATACTCTTACGGAAAGCATCCAGCTCGGTAATGTCGGCATCTTCGTGCTGGGTCACATGAGGGATCATGGTCCAGTTGCGATGCAGGTTCACACTACTGATTTTCTGGATACGGCTGAGAGATTTTTGTTCCACCTCACCATACTTTGTGAAGTCGATTTCAGGAAGATCTGGAGTGCCCACTGCTCCCGAGCTGGCCGTCGCTTTTGGACGCGATAATTCAAACTTAATAAAGGACTGCACGTCTTCTTTCATGACCCGTGATTTAGGACCGGTGCCTTTTACCTTGCTCAGGTCAACACCAAACTCACGAGCTAAACGACGCACTGCCGGGCTAGCATGTACTAACTTACCTTCTTGCGGCGACTGTACCGGATAGTCGGAAACAGGAGCTGGCTTTGGACTATCAGAGCTTTTAGCTGTCTGCTTCGGCGCATCTTGAGATGACTTAGCGTCCGACTTTGAATCGGCTTTCTGCTCATCTTTTTTCTCTTTAGATGGCTTACTGGATACAGTCTTGATGACGCCAATCTTATCGCCCTGACTGACCTTGTCACCGGCTTTAACGCTCATGGAAACAATAGTTCCCGCCGAAGGTGACGGCACTTCCATGGTCGCTTTCTCTGTTTCAAGCACAATCAAACTGTCGTCTTTTTCGATGCTGTCGCCTGCCTGAACACTGACCTCAATCACATCCACATCACTGGCATCACCAATGTCTGGAACGATTAAAGGTTCTTCTTTTTCCTCGCCTGCATGATCTTCATCATCAGAGGAATCGTCCTCTTCCCTCTCCTGTGGAGAAGTCTCTTGCTGAGAAGCTTGCTGCTTTGACTCATCTTTAGATTCTTCGTCAGCATCATCTTTGCTTGCTTCTGACTGACTGTCTTTTGAATCGTCCTCGCTAGAGTCTTCATCAGAACCACTTTCAGAGGCTTCTATAGACAAAATGACATCACCTTCAGAAACCTTATCTCCAACTTTAACTTCGATGGATTTGACCACACCAGCATGACTGGAAGGCACTTCCATAGTTGCTTTATCGGTTTCAAGAACAATCAAACCATCTTCAAGCTCGATGGTATCACCAACCTTGGCCAATACTTCAATAACATCAACCCCACTGGCATCACCAATATCGGGGACTTTTACTTGTGTAATATCTGCCACGATGTTTCCTCCAGTTTATAGGGTTGCCGGATCGGCTTTATCGGTATCAATGTTGTAGCGCTTGATAGCCTTGGTGACTTCTTTAACATCAATCTCACCTTCATCCGCCAAAGTTTTAAGCGCTGCTAATACAATGTAATAGCGATCCACTTCAAAGAAGCGACGCAAGTTCTCACGGCTATCAGAACGACCAAAACCGTCCGTACCCAATACCGTAAATTTCTGCGGTACGAAGTTTCGAATCTGATCAGCATAAGATTTCATATGATCAGTCGATGCAATGACTGGTCCTTTCTGCTTAGCAAGACATTGTTCAATATAGGACTGCTTAGGCTTCTTGGTTGGATGCAACATGTTTTCACGCTCAACAGCCATGCCTTCGCGACGCAATTCGGTGAAGCTGGTTACTGACCAGACATCTGACAAGACACCAAAATCTTTTTCCAACAGCTCTGCTGCATATTCAACTTCGCGCAAAATAGAACCTGAGCCCATCAACTGAACTCGTGGCGCTTTCTTGCGAGATTTGTTTTCGTGCAACAGGTACATCCCTTTGATAATGCCCTCTTCTGAACCTTCAGGCATTTCTGGGTGCGGATAGTTTTCGTTGAGTGTCGTAATGTAGTAGAACACATTTTCCTGATCGCGATACATGCGACGCATACCTTCGCGAATAATCACCGCAACTTCATGTGCGTAAGTCGGGTCATAGCTGATACAGTTTGGAATGGTCGCCGAAATCATATGACTGTGACCATCCTGATGCTGCAGGCCTTCGCCATTCAGGGTTGTGCGGCCCGACGTTGCACCAATCAGGAAGCCTCGCGCTTGCATATCGCCTGCCGCCCAGGCTAAATCACCGATGCGTTGGAAACCAAACATTGAGTAATAGACATAGAAAGGAATCATCGGCAGGTTATTGCTCGAATAACTGGTCGCAGCCGCCATCCAGGATGACATAGCACCAGCTTCATTAATCCCCTCTTCCAAAATCTGACCTTTCTTATCTTCGCGATAATACATGATCTGATCAGAATCGACCGGCTCATAAAGCTGGCCTGATGACGAATAAATACCGATTTGACGGAACAAACCTTCCATACCGAAAGTACGAGCTTCGTCTGGAATAATCGGCACGATACGGTCTTTTAATACCTTATTTTTCAATAAGATATTTAAGGCACGCACAAATGCCATAGTAGTCGAAATCTCACGGTCACCGGTAGCCTTAAGCAAGGGTTCAAAATCTGACAGCGGTGGAATCTCTAAAGAGTCAGACTGTGGACGACGAGCCGGTAGGTAGCCACCTAATTTTTCACGGCGCTCGCGAAGGTATTTAATTTCATCGCTATCTTCGCCTGGGTGATAGAATGGAACCTCTTCCAACTTATCATCAGGAATCGGAACATTAAAGCGATCACGGAAATGCTTTAAGGCTTCCAAATTCATTTTCTTAACCTGGTGAGAAATATTTTTACCTTCTCCCGATGAGCCCATGCCATAACCTTTAACGGTTTTAGCTAGTATCACAGTTGGCTGGCCTTCGGTATTCACTGCACGATGATAGGCTGCGTACACTTTATGTGGATCATGCCCACCACGGTTCAAGCGCCAAATGTCCTCATCAGACATGTTAGCAACCATCTCCAACAATTTAGGATCTTTACCAAAGAATTTTTCGCGCGTATAAGCACCACCTTTGGCTTTACAGTTTTGATATTCGCCATCCACGGTTTCGTTCATTACTTTCAACAAACGACCTTCAGTATCGCGGGCAATCAGCGGATCCCAATAACGTCCCCAAATAACTTTGAGTACGCTCCAACCTGCGCCCCGGAATTCACCTTCCAGTTCCTGGATGATTTTGCCATTACCGCGAACCGGACCATCAAGACGTTGTAGGTTACAGTTAACCACAAAAATTAAGTTATCCAGCTTCTCACGACCGGCCAGACTGATCGCGCCCATGGACTCTGGCTCGTCCATTTCACCATCACCCAAGAAGGCCCAAACTTTACGTCCTTTGGTTTTGGCCAAGCCACGATCTTCTAGATACTTTAAGAAGCGAGCTTGATAGATAGCCTGAATAGGGCCTAAGCCCATTGAAACGGTCGGGAACTGCCAAAATTCAGGCATTAACCATGGATGAGGATAGGAAGAGAGTCCCTTACCATCAACTTCTTGACGGAAGTTAGCCAATTGGTCTTCTTCTAAACGGCCTTCAAGAAAAGCTCTTGCATAGATTCCTGGCGAGCAATGTCCCTGATAATAAATCAAATCACCTCCATGCTCATCATTTGCGGCGTGGAAGAAGTGGTTAAAGCCAACATCATATAAGGTCGCGCTAGAAGCAAAGCTGGATAAGTGGCCACCTAAATCCAAATCTTTTTTAGAGGCCTGTAACACTATGGCGATCGCATTCCAGCGGATAATGGCACGCAAACGGCGCTCCATTTCCTGATCGCCAGGCATGTGTGCTTCTTGAGAGGGGGGAATCGTATTTAAATACGCAGTGGTTAAATCAAATGGTAAATTTGCGCCTGCTCTACGGGCTTTAGCTACCAACTTCTCTAACAGATAGTGAGCACGCTCAACACCCTCTTCTGCCATTACCGCGTCTAGAGCATCGATCCACTCCTGAGTTTCAATCGGATCAACATCTTCGATTGGTGCATCATTTTTTTGATCTTGTGTCATATTCTTGCCTTTCTTTTTGGCCGAGACATTAAGACTTCATGCTACGAGTCTTAATATACGGTCTATACAAGAGAGCTGCCCAACAAATACTTAACACATGTTAAGCAACTGAAATATAATTCGCAAAGGCCACATCATAGACAAAATGAAGGTAAAAAGATACTTTTGAAGGTGGTTTTCTGACCAGTATTTGAGTTAGCTCAAATTACCCGATATATTTAACATCAGTTAATTACTTAAAAAGATGTCCATCCTAACAATGACATCACTGCTACGAAAGCAAACAGAATAACGCCAGTACGCTCCGTCAGCTTTAAGGCGCACAAATTTTCAGCAACCTTTTGTTTTTCTTCATTTTCACAATCAAGCACCGGACCAATAGCTGCAACGCCAGCTTCCTCAATCAGCTGCATTCCACCGACATTGAAATCAAAAAACTTCTTTTTAATTTTAGAAACACCTGAAGCCATATCACCAGCCAATAAATAGGCTAATGCAGAAATACGACCAGCAACCCAGTCCATGACAGTTTTAAGTGGGGCAGATAGAGTCCCCTCAGGATTATTCCCTAAATACCAATCCAGCAATCGATATAAAAGTGCCCCGGCAGGGCCTAAAATCACAAACCAGATCACTACAGCAGCATAACGCCTTTGGGTTTCGGTAAAGATAGCCTCACTTACTAAATGCTGAGTTTGAGCCCAGTCATCAGCCTCTTGACCTGTAAAGGCCACAGCGTGCTCATAAGCTCCCTGCTCATCATCATTTGCTATATCGGAGAAATAGCCTCGAAGAGATTTGCGTGGAGACTCAGGACCTAAACAATGGACTAGAATCACCACCGCCAGAGCAAGCATAACTAATGAAGACAAGAAGCCATCGTCGAAGGTTTCAAACAATAAATAGATTAGAAATACAGGCAAAAGGATTAATATAGCTTCTGCAAGCCAACCCTTAAACCAAGACTGCCCACCAAAAGACTCAGCTAGCCGCTTTTGATAAGCCACAAACCAACCCGCATTACTATATTTCTCGCGCTCCTCACTAGAGCCGGTATGGAAATAGCGTTCGAATAATAAAGCTATAATTAGAGTTAAAAGAGCCATGTTGAAACCTTATTTAATCCGTTCAAGTTTATAGTATCAAATGGAAAAACAGAATGCGCCAATTAGTTGTAAGCCCCCTTCTCGTAGGGGCAACTCATGAGTTGTCTCTACAACAACCTTTCGTGCCTAGAACAGCTCCGGTCTTACCCAGAAGAAATCAGCAAATCGCTACTTGAAACCTGGTTTCATCTGTAAGCACTTTCTGTTCCTGCTCACCCGGCTGTATAAAACGAATAGTAAAGCAATATTTAGAGCCACTGATTTCCGGATAAACACTAGTTGCAATGGGCATTTTTACCCGTATTAAATGTGGGTTCTGTTTCTTATCAAAATTGTGCTGGTACGCCCCATTGTTTGTTTCGGTATCCACAAACTGCCCATTTTCACGATACAACCGCAACAATACTTTAAGGCACTTATTCAGACCATCGAAATGCTCGAACCATTCTGCAAATTTCTGCTGACGGTAATTAGTCGGTTGTTGTAAAAATTGATGTAACTCGGGCAAATCAAAGCTGCAGGAAGCTCCTGGGATACGAATTCTATGCTTAATTAAGTCTATAAAGCGGTCCTGGCGCAGCGTCGCGCCAAATTTTCCCTGGTAGTGAGCGACCCAATGATACAACTGCTGTAGCTGTTCAAGGAATCGCTTTAGCTTCAGGTCATCAATATATGGGCTGGCTTCCAGCTGTTTGAAATGATTCTTTTGTTGCTCTAACTCCTTGAGCAATTCAGCTTTTAAATCGCCCCGATCCAGGCAGTCTAAAACCTCCCACAAGTTATGCAAGGCAGCAATATGCGAAGCCACTGAATCAATAGATTGGAGTTCAAGTTGAATATTAAAAAGGTTTTCCAGGCGCAGATAGGTGCGTATCTGCTCATTGAGCGGATGCTCATATAAGATATAACTGGCAGCCTCTGGCATCAATGGCCTAATTCCTTGCTAATTGCCTGTATTGGTTATCAAGCTTTATAACGCTTTGCTTGAGGGAATGCAAATCTGAGTCATTGACAATAACATCATCCGCAATTGATAGCCGCTGTTCGCGTGTAGCCTGTTTATCCAGCATAGCTTGCGCCTGTTGTTTGCTGGAATTATCGCGCTCCATGAGTCTTTTCAATTGTACTTCCGCAGGACAGTCGACAACCAACACGCGATCGTACTCTTGATATTGCCCGCTCTCGAACAGCAAAGGGATAACGCTGATTGAGTAGGCGAACTGTGCCTGATGTTGTCGCTGCTTGATTTCTTCACGGATCAGAGGATGAAGCAAACTATTTAGCCATTGTCTTGACTGTTCATCGGCGAAAACAATAGTACGAAGTTTTTGCCGGTCAAGCTCTCCAGTTTCAGTCAAAACCTCATATCCAAAGTGTTCAACAATAGTCTTTAAAACCTCGGTTCCCTTTGCCACCACCTCTCGCGCAATGATGTCCGCATCAATAATTGGTACACCAAGCTCAGCAAACATATCACTGATCGCAGTTTTACCGCTGGCAATACCACCTGTTAGTGCAACTTTATAGGTCATGGTTAGTAATCTAGATGATTTCCTGCACGGGTGTGTTTTAGTTCGCTAGCCCATCTGTACGAATAACTCATGAGTTGTCCCTACCCATTTCGGGGTTGCTAAGGTTGCAACATCTGAACATAAGTATTGGTTATCGCATCACCCCAAATCAAAGCAACCCACCCGGCAATCGCTAAAAAAGGACCAAAAGGTATCTTGTAATCTCGGCCTTTTTTACTAATTATCATGGCTGCTATACCCAAAACAG
>JAPHRL010000201.1 GCA_026195755.1 Kangiella sp.
AAGACTCAATTATTGACCCCACAACATCCATATAGGGCGCATGTCCCCACGCCTTCCAATCACGATAGCGACGGTCATTATTAGGTAAGGAGAACCAGCCGGGATCGCGAACTTTAGTCTGTGGAGTTATCACGCCTTCTTTCAACCCCAACCATGCCAAATGAGGCTTGATGGTCGATGCAGGAGCGTACGTCCCCTGCACCGCACGATTGTAGAGCGGCCTATCGGGTGTTAATAACTTTTGATAGTCGCTGCTGGAAATACCACCGGTAAACATATTTGGGTCATACCCCGGTTGGCTAACCATTGCCAGAACACCGCCGGTTGACGGCTCTACTGCCACAATAGCGCCACTGGCATTAACTTCCTTCATCAATTGAGTCGCTTTACGCTGCAAACCCAAATCAAGATGCAAATGAATATCCATTCCGGCAACGGGGTCGGTGCGCTCCAGCACTCGAATGATACGACCTCGCACATCAGTCTCTACCCGCTGGCTACCCACTTCACCATGTAATATACTTTCGTAATTGCGCTCTAAACCAAGCTTGCCCATTTTAGAGGTTGCTGCATAACGCTGACGCGTTTCCTCATCCATCATCTCAAGTTCTTCCAGGTTGATCGCTCCCATACGCCCTAATACATGTACCAGCTCATCGCCATACGGGTAATAACGCTCCAAACGGGCTTCAAGACTGACTCCGGGATACATGTGTTGCACAACAGAAAACTTGGCAACCTCTTCTTCACTTAGGTTGGATTTTAAAACATAGGAATTGAACTTTGGACGAAACTTGATTTGCTCTAAAAACTTCAATACTTGTTCATCACTAATGGTTAAAACTCTTCTCAGCTCATCAACTAATCGTGGAAGGTCTTTGGTTTGCTCCGGCGTGATTTCGAGAGTAAATATTGAGCGGTTTTGTGCCAGTAGCTTGCCATCTCGGTCATAAATTAAACCACGAACCGGCGCAATTGGCTGAACACTAATGCGGTTATTTTCAGATTGAGTTTGATATTTTTGGTGATCGATGACTTGTAATTTGAATTGGCGGCTGATTAATACCACCATTAACACCAACACAATAAACAGAGCCACAATACAACGCGCGAAAAACATGGAAGTTTCGCGACCGACGTCTTTTATGGCTTGTCGTTTATACATACCTTATGGACTAACACCAGCTGAAATAATTTCATATTCCATTCATTAATCTTCGATCGACACTCCCAATCAATCTTTTCGGCCTTATTTCCAATGACATTTATTACTTTGCATGCTTATCCCGATTACACCTATTCTCTATGAGACTCACTGCCTGTGAGACTTATTCCCTGTGAGACTTATTCCCTATGCCACTTACTCCCTATGATAAGGATGATTCACCGTCACAGACCAGGCGCGATAAAGTGACTCGGCAACAATAATCCGCACCATCGGATGCGGAAAGGTCAAAGCTGACAATGACCATTTTTGATTGGCACGTGCCAGACAGTGTTCTGATAAGCCTTCAGGGCCACCGACCAGCAGCACTACATTCGGATAATGCTGCTGCCAATGCTCGATCTGTTGCGCCAATTGTGAGGTTGAAAATGATTTACCTTTAACATCCAGTGCAATCACCCAGTCGCTGGATTGAATTTGCTCCAGCAACGCTCTGCCTTCTTTTTCAATAATTCGTGCAATGTCCGCGTTCTTACCACGCTTTTCAGCCGGTACTTCAACCAGCTCAAGTTTAAAATCATTGGGGAATCGTTTGCCGTATTCCTGAAAACCCTGCTCAACCCAAGCCGGCATTTTCTGGCCAACGGTTAATAAACGGACTTGCATCGATTGGTTAGTTCTAAATTATTGTTGTGCGCTGACTTCTTTCCAGTTGGGATCCCACAACTTTTCCAACTGATAAAAATCGCGAGTTTGCGGCATCATGATATGCGCCACAACATCACCTAAATCAACCAGCACCCATTCAGCCACGTCATCGCCTTCAACACCTAATGGTTGAACGCCTTCGTCTTTGACGGTTGAAACAAGATTGTGGGCGACAGATTTAACGTGTCGGCTTGAAGTACCGCTAGCGATGATCATGTAATCGGTCACGGAACTGAGACCTTTTACATCCAGTACTTTGATGTCTTTGGCTTTACTGCCTTCTAACTGGTCAATAACCAGCTCTTTCAATTGCTCCGCTTGCATTAATTACCTTTGGGTGAATGTGATTGATAGCCATAGAGGCCATGCTTTTGAATATAGTCTAGTATAACATCAGGTAATAAAAAACGCGGTGAAAATCCGCTTTTTATTTGCTGACGAATATAGGTTGAAGAAATATCCAGCTGTGGCATTTCGCAAAAGCCAATTTTGCCACATGAGTGATGTGCTAAATCTTGCGGGTTACTGACCTTATGCGCCTGATAAAGTTCAGCCACCGGCCCTTGTTGTGGTAGCTCGCTGCTCGGGCGACCGACCACTAGAATATTGCTTAAATCCAATAACTCCCGCCAGTGATACCAACTATCCAGTTTAGAAAAAGCATCGGTCCCCATTAAGAAAATCAGTGGGTTATCACCAATTTCCAATCGTATATTACGCAAAGTGACCACGCTGTAGCTGGGTTCGTCTCGCTCCAGCTCGCGTGTATCCAGCACAAAATTGGGACTGGTTTCTAGAACCAGTTTGAGCATGTCAATCCGTTGCTCGGTGGTAGCGCCTGGAGTCGGACGATGGGGAGGATAGGCCGCCGGCATTAAAGAGACTTCCGCTTCAGGAAAGCGATTAAGCATTTCCTGTGCCATCCGTAAATGGCCTAAATGCACTGGATCAAATGTGCCGCCAAGTATGATATGAACCATTCCACAACTGGTCCTCATAACTATTTCATTCCTAAGGACTTTTTCAGTTCAGACAAGCCCTGTTCAGCCGTTACTTTAGATGCGCTGGAATTTGCTGTTGCAGGCTTAGTACTACCACGCAATGGGTTGCGATTGGTCATCAGGCACACCACATGCGCCAGCTCCTGCCAGACATCGGCATCCGCCTGCCCTTTGGCTGACTTATCGAGATAGGTCAGCCGCTGTATCAGGGCATACCACTTTTTAACACTGCCTTTGCTCACGGCCAATTGCAGAATTTTCTGGCGTTTTGGCCAGACTCGCTGACTCTGCATGATATTCGCCAGCGCTTCACCCTGCGCCATTTTTTCAGCCCAGTCGGCCAACAGCTGACATTCACGTAACAGTTGATTAATTGGTACTAATGGATAAACGCCTTCGGCTTGCAAGGTCGCCAACATGCGCAAAGCGCGATCAGTTTGCCCGCTAAGACAGGCATCAGACAGTTCATAAACTGAGTAACGAGCATTATCGCCAACGTATTCTTTAATATTGTCAGAGCTGACTGGCTGGCCATCGGACAACAAGGACAGCATCTGCAAATCCTGCTGGGCTGCCAATAAATTCCCTTCG
>JAPHRL010000227.1 GCA_026195755.1 Kangiella sp.
GACCAAATGGCTCGCAGGTCTTTCATGTCACGTGAGATAACATCGTTGCCATCTTTGGTGACGCTGAAAGTTTTGGTTTCTGCTGGCACACCGATAAAGTGAGCAAATTCGCTGACCTTGTGCTTAGTCAAGATGGCTTCGACTTGATCGCGTTTATCAGCTGGAACCTGCAACACGGCACCCAGTTCTTCGTTGAACAGAATTTCTTCGGCTGTGCCATTCAGTTCTGACAAATCAACGCTAACGCCGCAGTTTCCGGCAAAGCCCATTTCTACCAAGGTTGCTAATAGACCGCCGTCTGAACGGTCATGATAGGCGTGAACCAAATCATTATGATTAAGCGACTGCACGGCATTGAAGAAGTTACGTAGATCATCGCTTGAGTCTACGTTGGCTGGCTCTGTTCCGAGCAATTTATACACTTGCGTGAAAGCTGTTGCACCGAGGCGGTTTTTACCGCGGCCTAAATCTAACAATAACAGCTCAGTGCCATTATTGTCGGTTCTCAATTGCGGGGTCAAACTCTTGCGCACATCGGTCACTGGCGCAAAGGCAGTAATCACTAGCGACAAAGGTGCAGTAACACTTTTCTTTTCGCCATTGTCTTCCCAGACGGTTTTCATCGACATCGAGTCTTTACCAACTGGGATAGTGATTCCTAATTCAGGACACAATTGCATACCAACGGCTTCAACCGCTTTATAAAGATTCACATCTTCGCCCGGTGCGCCGGCTGCGGCCATCCAGTTGGCTGAAAGACGAATCTTTTTGATGTCATCTATTTTAGCGGCTGCAATATTGGTCACAGCTTCACCCACCGCCATACGCGCTGAAGCAGCGCTATCCAGCAATGCAGCAGGAGTTCGCTCACCCATCGCCATTGCTTCGCCAGTGTAGCTGTTATGAGTCGAAGTAGTCACCGCGCAATCAGCTACCGGAACCTGCCAAGGTCCCACCATCTGGTCACGCGATACCATGCCACCAACAGTACGGTCGCCAATGGTGATCAGGAAAGTTTTATCGGCTACTGCCGGTAGGGCCAGAATACGGTCAACCGCTTCGTTGATATCATCAACTTGAGGAAGTGCCGTTGATGGAGCTGCTAAAGTCTCTGCTTCACGATGCATTTTAGGCGGCTTGCCGAATAAAATGTCCATTGGCAGATCAACAGGCTTGTTATCAAAGTGCTCATCGGCCAGTTCTAGGTGCAACTCTTCTGTCGCTTCGCCAACTACTGCAAATGGGCAGCGCTCACGGCCACAGATTTCTTCAAACTTGGCTAAGCTGTCAGGAGAAACCGCTAATACATAACGCTCCTGCGCTTCGTTACACCAGATTTCAACTGGCGCCATGCCTTTTTCTGCATTGGGTACACGGCGAAGCTCAAACTTACCGCCACGCTCACCATCATGCACTAGCTCTGGAATGGCGTTCGAAAGGCCACCCGCGCCAACGTCATGAATAAACTCAATTGGATTTTTCTCACCCATCTCCCAACAACGGTCAATCACTTCCTGGCAGCGACGCTCCATTTCTGGGTTGTCACGCTGAACTGAAGCAAAATCTAAGTCTTCCTGGCTAGTTCCTGAGGTCATGGATGAAGCAGCACCACCACCTAAACCAATCAACATTGCTGGGCCACCAAGGACAATCACTTTGTAGCCCGGTTTGATTTCTTTTTTCTCAACATGCTGCTCGCGAATGTTACCCATACCGCCTGCGATCATGATGGGCTTGTGGTAACCGCGCACTTCTTTACGCTTCTCTGAACCAAAGTCGAAATCGAATTCTTCTTCAAAAGTACGGAAATAACCGTTCACTGCCGGACGACCAAATTCGTTATTAAAGCTGGCGCCGCCAATCGGGCCTTCAAGCATGATGTCCAATGCAGTGACGATACGCTCAGGCTTGCCATAATCCGTTTCCCACGGCTGAACATAGCCCGGTACTTTCAAGTTTGAAACCGTAAAGCCAGTCAAACCAACTTTTGGTTTGCCGCCGATACCAGTCGCGCCTTCGTCACGAATCTCCCCACCAGAGCCGGTTGAAGCGCCGGGGTATGGCGAAATACAGGTTGGGTGGTTATGAGTTTCGACCTTACACAAAACGTGTACCGGCTCTAAATGGTATTGGTATTCATGGGTTTCTGCGTTGGCAAAAAAACGATGGGCCGTAAAGCCCTCGAAAACTGCCGCGTTATCTTTATAAGCCGATAGGACACCTTCAGAATTGACCTGGTAGGTGTTTTTGATCATCTTGAACAATGACATCTCTTTCTCGATGCCATCAATCGTCCACGAGGCGTTGAAAATTTTGTGGCGACAATGCTCAGAATTGGCCTGGGCAAACATCATCAGTTCAACATCCGATGGATTACGGCCAAGCTTGATGAAACTCTCAACCAAATAATCAATTTCGTCTTCAGCTAAAGCTAAACCAATGTCGGTGTTGGCTTTAACCAAGGCTTCGCGACCTCCGCCAAGAATATCCACATGGGCAAGAGGCTTAGGCTGGTGTTGCTCAAATAAGACTTCCGCCTGACTGTGCTCGGTAAACACTGACTGGGTCATGCGATCATGAATCAATGGCTTTAATTGAGCCACGACATCGGCACTCAGCTCGGCGCCGTCACTGGTTTTAAAATAAACTGCAACAGCTCGCTCAATTCGTTCGATTTTATCCAGACTACAGTTTTGTGCGATATTGGTCGCTTTCGAAGACCAGGGTGAAATCGTTCCGGGACGCGGTACCACGATAAGACGCTGACCAGAATGCTCGCTAGCTGGACGGCTTGGCCCATATTCCAATAATCTTTCGAGAATTTTCAGTTCGGCATCTTCCAACTCATTGTTGGTATCAACGTAATGAACATACTCACCATAAATATCAATGACTTGCGAACTAATTGATGACGCTTCATTGAGCAAATGTGTTTTTTGAAAGTTAGAAAAGGCAGGGTTACCACGTAAAATGAGCATACCGATCTCGACTGTAAATCTGGAGGAATTGCGAAAGCGCAAATTTTACTCTAATTGGCTGTTATTGATAAGTCCTAATAGGAAAATTGAATGCTTTAATTTGCACTTTTTAGCTGGTTGCCGTCATAATGTTGGCAAACAATCGCTGAGATTATAATTTTCTATATGAATCAAGGCCTTAGAAATAGCTTGTACGGTTTTACGCTATTGATAGCATCACTTCCGCTACTGCTAAGCTGTGGGCAAGAGTCCAAAAACCAGCTGGAACAGGTACAGGAACAAGGTTACATCAAAGTCTATACTCGAATTTCACCAACCACCATGTATGTGGGAGAAGAAGGTTTTAGTGGATTTGAGTACGATCTGGTCAAGCTATTTGCCGATGAGCTTGGCGTTCGAGTGCAGATCGTTACTGAAAACGATATTGCCAAAATTCTACGTGAAGTCGCCAGTGGGCGTGCAGATTTTGCAGCCGCCGGATTAACAGTGACTCGACAGCGTGAAGAATATCTGCGGTTTGGCCCACCCTATCAGGATATCACCAGTAAGCTGGTCTACAAGCAGGGACATGACCGCCCTCGCGACTTTAGCCAGGTTGACAAAAATCTAACGGTTGTCGCCAACAGCTCACATTCAGAGGCACTGCTAGAAGCGCAGCAGGATTACCCGGAACTCAGCTGGACCGAGCGCTCTGATTTAACTCCACAGGACTTGCTAGACGGTGTGCTGGATGGCAAGTTTGACTACACCATTGTCGACTCTAACGAATTGCTGCTTGCACGCCAAGTTCAACCAGAACTGGCAGTAGCTTTTAGCGTCTCTCAACCTGAGCAATTAGCTTGGGCTTTTCGCAAAGAAACTGACAATAGCCTGTATATCAAAGCCATAGAATTTTTCTCCAAAATCCAAGAAGACGGTACTCTAGCTTATCTAACCGAACGATATTATGGGCACCTGTCAAAATTTGACTATGTCGGTAGCCGTGAATTCATACGCGCCATAGAAAATAAACTTGATCGCTATAGACCCTATTTTTATGAAGCAGCTGGCAATGATCTTGACTGGCGTTTGTTAGCTGCCATGGGTTATCAGGAGTCACACTGGGAGCCACATGCTCGCTCACCAACCGGTGTTCGTGGCCTAATGATGTTGACCTTGAATACTGCCAAACAGCTAGGTGTGAAAAATCGTCTTGATGCAGAACAGAGTATTTTAGGTGGCGCCGATTATTTACGCTTGGTAAAAGATAAAATCCCCGAACGAATTAGCGAGCCTGATCGAACCTGGTTTGCAATGGCCGCCTATAATGTTGGCTTCGGCCATTTGGAAGACGCTCGTCGTCTTGCTGAAGCGGATGGTGCTAATCCTGATAAGTGGCTATCGGTTAAAGAATATTTACCATTGCTGCGTCAGAAGAAATGGTATTCAAGAACTCGTTATGGCTACGCTCGAGGCGATGAACCGGTTAAGTATGTGAATAATATTCGACGCTATTATCAAGTACTCAAGCAGGTAGCAGAGCCCAAAGCAGGTGGCTCAGAGTTGCTCGATCCAGAAACAGAGTCGCTGCCGGAGGTTGATTTAGAGGATAACAATAATGCTGCTGACGACGTATTAGGAACCAGCGAAGAAGCACCAGAAAACACTGAAACTGAGAATTGAGCTTAATTTGAAATAAAAAAAGCCTGATAGAACTTCATATCAGGCTTTCAATATCTATGGAAAATCACTTAGTATCGCGCGGCGCTACTCGTAACACTTCTTCAATAGTGGTTATTCCTGCCACCACTTTATAAGCACCACTGACTCGTAATAAGTTCATCCCATCTTTAATGCCTTGGCGTCTTAGCTGGCGGATTTCACCATTTTCATAAACTAGAGTTTTCAAATCATCAGTCACTCTCAGTAACTCATAAATACCTTGTCGGCCCTGATAACCTGTATGACGACAGCGATCACACCCAACCGGATGAAAAACCTTCTCTGGCATAGGCACTTTTTGATTGCTACCGACTAGCGCTTCCCAGGCTAAGGGATCAGTTGGCTTTTCTTGCTTACAGAATTGACACAAAGTTCTAACTAACCGTTGAGCCATAACGCCTAACATGGTGGCATTCAACAAGTAGGGTTCGATGCCAATCTCGATCAAGCGAGTCATTGCAGAAGGCGCATCATTGGTATGCAGCGTTGAAATAACCAGATGACCGGTTAGCGCCGCTTGCACTGCCATTTGTGCGGTTTCTTTATCACGAATCTCACCAATCATGATGACATCTGGATCCTGACGCAATAAAGCACGTACTCCTGCCGCAAAGTCGAGACCGATGTCGTGGTGCACCTGCATTTGGTTGAGTTTTGGATCAACCATTTCAACAGGATCTTCAATCGTGCAAATATTCACTTCTGGAGTTGCTAATAATTTTAGCGAGGTATACAAGGTGGTCGTCTTACCTGACCCTGTCGGCCCGGTTAATAGCACAATGCCGTTAGGTTGGCTGATTAAATCGCGCCAAGTTGCTTCAGTCTCTGGCTCCAGGCCCAACTCGTCAAAGTTTCGCGCAATAACTGTTGGATCAAAAATACGCCCTACAAATTTTTCACCGAAAGCAGTGGGCATAGTTGATAGCCGAAGTTCAATTTCAGTACCGTCGGGACTTTTTGTTTTGACTCGTCCATCGAGTGGCTTGCGCCGTTCAGCCAGATCCATTCGACCTAATATTTTTAAGCGTGAAATAACCGCATGAGTGATCGAAATCGGTAGCTCATAAACTTTATGTAACACACCATCGATCCTAAAACGAATTCCACCAACATCACGACGTGGCTCAATATGAATATCACTAGCCCGCTCTTTAAAGGCATACTGCAGTAGCCAATCAACAATTTGTACAATATGCTGATCGTTGGCATCCGCTTCCTCAGCACCCTTTAACTCAATCAACTGCTCAAGATTGGTAACCGTATTATCTTTTTGTAATTTACTATCATGGGCACCTTTTACCGAGGCAGATAGTAAATAAAACTCTCTTTGGTATCGCTTAATCAGCGCAGGATTCGCCATGACTGGCACAATTTTCATACGCAACACCTGCTCAAGACTTTCACGCCATGACAGATCTTCAGGGTACATTACTGCAACTTTGACGACTTCCGCTTCTTTATCAACATGGATCACTAAAATCTTATGCCGTTGTGCATAAGCCATCGACATAACCCTAGTCACGCCATCCACATCAATTTTTAAAGGGTCGATTTTCACATAAGGTAGCTTATACAACTTAGCGACAAATTGAGTCAGTGACTCTTCATCGATCATAGTGCGATGATCATCGTGACGCATTAAGGAAAGGTCAGCAACTTGCTCAATAGGATGTAGCTTAGGATTGACCTGTCGCAAATGGATACGCGACGCCTGGAATTGCTCCTCTGATATCCAGTTGGCTTTTTTTAATAAGTCCAGTAATTGAAACGAGGATAAGGTTGCTGACATGATGCCGGTAGATGTGTTGTTGTAGTATTCTCTCAGGTTAAACCAAACCCATTGATTTTCCAAACTTTCAAGTCCATTGAAACAAAAAAATGGGGCCGTAGCCCCATTTTTAACTATCCTGATTCAATTAGAACTTCATTCTAACCGATAGATAACTGAAGCTACCTTCAGGATCATACACAGACGGATCATAACCATTCAAAGAACAGCTATAACATGCAGGCGGATCTTCGTTCAATGCATTGTTAATACCCACTGTTAGCTCCAGATCCATGCCTTCAATTTCAGGGTAATAAGTAAACTGGAGGTCGTGATACAAACGCGAGTCTAATTCATTCTTTGAATCTGCATCCGTTGCTCCAGGATTTGAGCACAAACCTAATGCCGTTAAGCTGTTTGGCGTATTATCCAAAGTATCTGAACAGGACTCTGTCAAACTATCGATATAGCGCATAGTCCAACCTAAACTCCAGTCATTACGCTTCCAGGTTGTGTTAATCATTGACTTCCATTCCGGAATACCTGAATCGTTACGCTCGATACCTGCCAAGTCTTCACGTTGACCAAGAGACTCTTCGATATACTCACTGACAAAAGTATTAGTCCAGTCGACATTCAAAGTACCCCAGTCATACTGTGGACTTACATAGCTGATATTAAAATCATAGCCAGAGGTTTCAATCACACCAATATTAACCAGACGGTTGTTGAAACCGTTGATTGCACCACCAGCAGTTCGGCTGATGCCATTACAATACTCAGGATCTTGAGTTTCAATACAAAGATTCAACTGAGTCTGTGCATCAATTGCCTGTACTGCACCTTCAATTTCATGGTCATAGTAGGTGGCCTTGAAATCCAATGAATTGATCCAATCTGCCTCCGCGGCCCAGCCCGGACTATAAACAAAACCGAAAGTAGTACTATCAGATCGTTCTGCATCTAGGTCAGGGTTACCACCGGTAGTAATAGAAATCTGCGGGTTAGTTTGCTGATAAGTATCTGGAATGCCTAACGCTTCACAATCTTCCTGAAACTGTGTTCCAACGTAGTTAGAACATCTATCAGTCAACTGAGCGTCATACCGTGAAGCACCTGCATAAAGTTCACCGATACTTGGTGCACGGAAGCCCTCAGAGACAGCACCACGCAGCATGAACTCATCAGTTACGCGCCATAAAGCACCAAATTTAGTAGTCGTTTCCGAACCAAAAGTACTGTAATCGGAATTACGTGCAGCCAATGTTAAAGTTAACTCTTCAGCAGCAGCCATATCCTTCAACAAAGGAACCTTAAACTCAGCATAGTATTCGTCAACATCATACTCACCACGAGTAGGTGTTGATGGAACACCATTACTTTCACCCGCAACTACAAGACCATCCGGCTGATACGAACCACGGTATTCACGCGACTCGATACCTGCTGCAAAAGAGAAATAACCCGCTGGCATTTCAAATAAATCTGCAGAGATATTAGCTGAGAATGTGTCGATCACATTGTCACTGACGTCA
>JAPHRL010000108.1 GCA_026195755.1 Kangiella sp.
GATCGAGTGGGGCGCGGCCATGGTGTTTGGTGGTGATTTAGGCGCAGCCTATTTAGGAACACAGGGGGATGTCTGGGATGCCCATAAAGATATGGCATTGGCGGGACTCGGGGCACTGATAACCATGTGTGTGATCGCTTTTATTAATGCTCGATGGAGTCGTGATTTCGCACGTGAGTGGAATGAAAGCTTGACGCCAAAGTCGATCAATCCTGAAAGCTTGTGAGCGGGTCGTTCTGTAAAAAGTATACCGCTTAACATTTCTCTGAGAAATTTGAAGCCATCACTTCTCAAGTGACCCGTGATGCAAAATAATGGGTATAAATTGACGCAAGCTCAAGGTGAGAGTGATGAGATTATTGGTAGTAGTGAGTCTATTAACGGCAGCTGGTTTAATGAATCAGGCTTTTGCCTTTGATGATGACAAGAAGCGAGAAGAGTTACTGAAAGAGCGTGCTGAGCTTTTAAAAGAGCGTGATAAGTTAGAGAAAGAACGTGAGAAGGATTTACGCGAGCTTGAGCGCGAAGACCGGAAGGCTTACGAAGAGTTGCGTCGAGAACAGGAGCAAAAGCTTGCTGAGTCTGAGCGTGAATCACAAAAGAAGCAAATAGAGCTAGAAAAAGAGTTACGCAAAAAGCAAATTGAGGGTGGTAATAAACGCGATGAGCACAGTAAATACTAGCTTTCACAGAGTCAGGTATAACTTTTGAAATGAAAAGAGGCTTCGGCCTCTTTTTTACTGTGTCTAGTTTGCTAACTATTAAGCTTTGCTCTTTGCTATTGGTTTTGCATTGTTTCCAACAGACGATAAAACATGCGAAAATGTTGCTCAATATCGATTAACTTCAGAGAACAAGTGAATAAAAATCATTTCTTGATAGAGGGTGCTGCTGGTAATCTTGAGGTAACACTTGATGAGCCTGATTCGCCAGAGCGCAATGCCATTGCTGTCTGTTGTCACCCCCATCCATTACATGGCGGCGCCATGACCAATAAAGTCATTCACACCGTATCTAGAACTTTGGCGGGTCTTGGAATTCCTTCTTTACGCTTTAACTTTCGTGGCGTGGGGGAGTCTGAGGGGGAATATGATGAAGGAAATGGCGAGCAGCAGGATCTTGTTAAAGCTGTTCAATGGTTGCAGGAAAAATATCCTAATCGTCCGCTGTGGCTGGCGGGTTTTAGTTTTGGTTCATGGATTGCTGCATTGCAAGCCAAGCCACTAGATGCTAGCCAGCTGATTAGTATTGCGCCTCCCGTTAATCGTTTTAATTTTGATAAATTTGAAGTTCCCGGTTGTGCGTGGCTGGTGGTGCAGGGGGATGCCGATGAAGTAGTTGACCCTGATGCGGTTTTCAAATGGCTAGATGATTTGCCGATCAAACCTGATGTCATTCGTATGCAGGGTGCAGGGCACTTCTTCCACAGTCGTTTGGTTGAGCTGCGAGAACTGATTGAAGACAGCCTTAACCAGCATTTGCCTGCTGAGCTTTAAAGGCGACGCTTATGCATACCATTGACTTAACACCTCAGCAAAAGTATGAGCAAGACTTGGCCAAGGGCTTTTCCAACGACCCGGAACAGGCCGCAGCCGTCGCAGCTCTGCAAAGAGTTTATGATGAGCTTTTAGACAGTCGTCCCAATGGCGGATTTATGGAGCTGGTCAAGCGTTTGTTATCGTCAGACCTGGATCCTGTTAAAGGGCTCTATATGTGGGGAGGGGTTGGCCGTGGCAAAACCTGGCTGATGGATACCTTCTTTAATTGCCTACCGATTAAAGGCAAAATTCGCCTCCATTTCCATCGCTTTATGCACGAAGTTCATCACGAGCTTAGAACATTGGCGGGAGAGAAAAATCCTCTGGTAAAAATTGCCGATCAATTGTCTCAACGTGCGCGCGTCATCTGCTTCGATGAATTCTTTGTTACGGATATCACCGATGCCATGATTCTAGGTGGTTTATTCAAAGAACTGTTTGAGCGCAATATTGTGTTGGTTGCTACCTCAAACATTCCGCCAGAGCGATTGTATTGGAACGGCTTGCAACGCGAACGCTTTTTGCCAGCGATTGAGCTGATACAGCAGCATTGCCAAGTATTAAATGTAGATGGTGGCACCGATTATCGGATGCGGACTTTGGAAAAAGCTGAAATCTACCATTATCCGTTGGACGACGCTGCCGATAAAAATATGCAGCAATACTTCCAGCAATTATCCGGTGAGGAAGGGCAACAGCACTGCAAACTGAAAGTCGAAGGAAGGTTAATCGACGCTGTGCGTTTATCTGATAATGTGGTCTGGTTTACTTTTGACGCCATCTGTAAAACTGATCGTTCAGCTAGCGACTATATTGAGCTATCTCGTAACTACCATACGGTATTTGTGGGTAAAATCCCTCAAATGACCGATGCGATAAACGATGCAACTCGACGCTTTATAGCGCTGGTGGACGAGTTTTATGAGCGGCATGTAAAGTTAATCCTATCCGCCGAAATGACTCTAGAAGAGCTTTACGTCGGGAAAGCACTGGCTTTTGAGTTTAAAAGGACTGTCAGTAGACTGCAGGAAATGCAAAGTAAAGAGTACCTCGCGAAAGAGCATCTGGCTTAATCGGTCTCTCCGAGCGCCACTCCACAAGTGAAAAAAAGCCGACGGTTACGTCGGCTTTTTTGTGAATAATAAAGCTGGTTATTACTGAACCATATCCTTTAATTTTTTGAGTGGACGAACTTTTACTGCAATGCTGGCTGGCTTGGCTTTAAACATGGTTTCTTCGCCGGTAAATGGGTTGATACCTTTGCGGGCTTTAACCGCAGGCTTTTTTACCGTGCTGATTTTTAGCAAGCCAGGTAAGGTGAATTCACCTACCGCACGTTTTTTGACGTGACGCTCAATAACCACACCAAGCTCGTCTATAACAGCTGATACATCTTTCTTGGTTAGGCCTGTTTGTGCTGCGATTTCATTAAGAATTTGGGTTTTAGTGAACTTTTCTTTTACCGCTGTTGTCTTGCGGGCTTTATTATCTGCCATTTTTCCATTGCCTCTTGTGTTAGTTGACTGTTAAAATATTGGCCGTCTTGGCGAGTATTGCAAATTGACTCCCCATCAGCGCTTTTTATAGCGCTAAAAGCCCCGTAAATAAAGTCTTTTTCGCAGGATTTTGCTTAAAATTCATAAATTTGGCCGAGACTTTTGATAATTTTTGAAAATCCTGGTGTCGCCTCTTGTTTTATAGGGGTGATTTCTGTAGAATTCGCGCTCTCTTTTTTAGGGCCGTGATCGGCAACCTATTGCGGGTGCAAATGGCTTTTTGGAGCTTAAAGAATATGAAAACATACAGTGCAAAGCCTGAAACTGTTAAGCGTGACTGGTTCGTAGTCGATGCTAGCGGCAAGACTTTAGGCCGCCTGGCGACTGAAATCGCTCGCCGTTTGAAAGGCAAACACAAAGCAGAATATACGCCTCACGTTGATACTGGTGATTACATCATTGTGATTAACGCTGAGAAAGTAACTGTGACTGGTAATAAGGCGCAGAACAAAATGTATTATCGTCACTCTGGTTATCCAGGTGGCATTAAAGAAACCAACTTCGAAAAATTGCAGGCCTCTAAGCCTGAAATGATCATCGAAA
>JAPHRL010000008.1 GCA_026195755.1 Kangiella sp.
CAGCAGCACAGGCTGTCGTTAAGCCGACTCCTCCGCCGCGACGTTTTAGTTCTCTCAATGTTTGCGTAATCATTCTTGTACCGGTTGCAGCAAACGGATGGCCATAGGCCAACGAGCCACCCAGCACATTGAATTTATCCATATCAATGTCGCCAATTTTGGTGCGCTGACCGAGCTTTTGTTTGGCAAATTCTGTGGAGCCAAAAGCCTGAATGTTTGAAATAGTCTGTGCTGCAAAGGCTTCATGCATATCAATCAAGTCTAAATCTTTGAGCTGCATTTTAGCTTTCTTTAAAGCCATTGGCGTTGCATAGGACGGGCCCATCAGCATGTCATGAGTGGCTTCAATGGCGGCAAAGGCATAACTCTTAATATAGCCTAGCGGCTCGTAGCCTAACGCTTTGGCTTGTGACTCTTTCATCATCAAGACAGCTGATGCCCCATCGCTTAGTGGCGTTGAATTGGCTGCCGTCAAAGTACCGTACTTACGGTCAAAGGCTGGACGCAACTTGGCGTAACCCTCAAGCGAGGAATCAAAACGAACGATATTATCGCGGTGCAGCGGGTCTTTTGTGTAGGGCTCAGCATAAGCGGTCATCACTTCATCATCCAGCTTGCCCTCTTCCCAGGCTTGAGCCGCCAAAGAGTGCGAACGATGGGCTAAAGCATCCTGTTCTTCGCGAGTAATGCCACGGTCACGCGCCATCTGCTCGGCGTTCTCGCCCATCGTCATACCGGTCGAATATTCTTTAATAGCAGGTGGAACAGGTAACAGATCTTTAAAACGCAGCCCTTTGATAATAGAAAGCTTCTGGCCGACCGTTTTCGCTTTTTGCAAGTCGACTAAGGCTAGCTGGAGTTTGCGACTGACTCCTATCGGCACCACCGATGAAGAATCAGCACCACCGGCAATACCAATGGCGATATCACCTAAGGCAATTGAATCAGCCAGGCTGGCAACGGTTTGAAAACTGGTAGCACAGGCACGCGAGACAGAATAGGCATCGGTGTGAACATTCATCGGTGTGCCCAGCACAATCTCACGCGCAATATTGGGTGCTTCCGGCAGGATAACCACCTGGCCAAAAATAACACGTTCAATTAATTTAGGATCAAGCTCACTGCGTACCATCAACTCATTAACCACCATCTTGCCCAATTCAATGGCATTAATCCCTCGGAAATGGGTTGCCTGTTTAGCAAAAGGGGTTCTCAAGCCTGAAACGATGGCCACACGGTCTTGTTTAGCCCGTGTTTTTTTACCTGCTGAAGTTTCACTCATGCCTGTCTCCTGATCAAGAGTCTTTAAAATGTTTATTCCTTCGATTGTACCTGAACAGCCCAACTTTTCAAACGAACGTTTGAATGGTGTATCGCAGTAACAGTTTAATTTGATCCATTCCTTTTAGCGGAGAAACAATTAGTTGCATTTTTAAAGTGTTTTTTGATACAACTCAGGAAGCATTTTTTATACATTGAACTAATCCTCAATCCGGCTTACAAAGCATTACCATAACTGGATACCCCATAATATGAGTATCAAACAACAATTTATTGAATTAGAACAATTCCTTAAGTCACGAATTATTGGTCAGCAGGAGCTCGTTCATAAGATGCTGATAGCATTGCTGGCCGATGGTCATTTACTGGTGGAGGGAGCGCCGGGCCTTGCTAAAACTCGCGCCATTAAAGAACTTTCTACTGCCGTTGAAGGTGACTTCCATCGCATTCAATTTACCCCTGACTTGTTACCAGCAGATCTAACAGGGACCGAAATTTATCGCCCTCAGGATGGTAGTTTTCACTTCCAGAAAGGCCCACTGTTCCACAACATGATTCTTGCCGACGAAATAAACCGAGCACCTGCCAAGGTTCAATCAGCCTTGCTAGAGGCCATGGCTGAACGTCAGATTACGGTCGGTAGTCACAGCTTCCCGCTACCCCAACTCTTTTTGGTCATGGCCACACAAAACCCAATTGAGCAGGAGGGGACTTACCCGCTCCCTGAAGCACAGCTGGATCGTTTCTTGATGCAGGTCATCGTTGACTACCCTGAAGCGGAAGCAGAAGCGGAAATTCTGGCTTTAAACCGCCAGGAAGCCTTAACCGGCGAATCAACACCCGCTAATCCACTCGGACAACACGATTTATTCGAAGCACGCAAAGAAGTGTTATCGACTTACATGGCGCCCGAGATTGAAGCGTATCTGGTGCAACTTATTATCAGCACCCGTCAACCTGAGAAGATAGGTGGCGCTTTAGCCAATTATATAGAGTATGGTGCCAGCCCGCGTGCAACAATTGCGCTGGACCGTTGCGCTCGCGCCAATGCTTGGCTGAATAATCGAGACTATGTGACTCCTGGCGATGTGCAAACTGTATTGTTTGATATTCTTCGTCATCGAATTATTTTAAGTTATCAAGCCGAAGCCGAGGGTGTTACTGCAGATACCATCATTGATGAATTAATTAAACAAGTTCCGACTCCTTAAAGAATCGATTGTTAATGACACTAAAACCTATCACTTCACAGCAAGCGGCCTCAAATTCAATTGAGTTAAGTCTAGAGCAGCTAATTGCCTGCCAATATTGGGCGCGTGATAGCATTCCATTGCCCAATAAAAAGTCTAAAGCTCACTTAGTGGGTGGTCATTTATCGCCTTATAAAGGGCGCGGCATGGAATTTTCTGAAGTTCGCCAATACCAACCCGGTGATGATATTCGCACCATAGACTGGAAAGTAACCGCTCGTACTGGCGAGGTGCATACCAAGATATTCCAGGAAGAACGAGAAAGACCGGTATTCTTGTTAGTGGATTTACAGGATTCGATGTTTTTTGGCTCTAAGAAGCGCTTCAAGTCGACATTAGCATGCCTGCAAGCCGCCCGAGTATTCTGGACGGCACATAACTCAGGTAATCGGGTAGGCGCATTATTAAGCACAGCCGAGGAGCATGTTGAGCTCAAGCCCTCCAATCGCCGCCAAAACGGCCTGCGACTATTGCAACATATGCTTGAGCTACACAACCAACGTCTGCAATCGATATATCAGCAGGAAAAGCCGTTTACTATTAACAGCAATGCACTTTCAGACGCACTTTCGCGATTACGTCACTTAGTTAAAGGCGGCAGTTTAATTTATATTTTCAGCGACTTTACCAATCTATCAGAGAGCTGTAAGCAGGATCTGATTAACCTTGCTCAACATAATGATATTCATACCGTGATGATTACAGACCCACTAGAACAGACGATTCCGGTAGCGGGTGAATTTATTGTGTCTGATGGTGATAACACTATAGCACTAAACTCTGCCAGACCCGGCTTTAAGAGTCGCTACCAAGAAATGTTTCATGACAAGCTAATAAAAACGAAAAAGTTTTTTCACGAAGCTCAATGCAGTTTTGTTGAGTACAGCACCGCTCAGGAACTGAGTGATTTTGCAATCAACCCCTATCGTCATCGTTCAGCATCCAATAAAAGAGCATAGACAAAATACTTATGGCAAATCCACAACAGGCTCAATTATTAGAACAGCTACGAGATATCCACCTTCCTGAGGGAGTCAGCTGGTGGCCGTTAGCTATTGGTTGGTGGATTGCAGCAGCCATCATTATGGCAGTTATCGTGTTGCTAATCACAAAAGCCATTTTGCAACAACGTCGAAAACGCTTTGCGCAATATGCGCTGATTGAACTAGACGACATTGTTCACAGCGCTGACAACGACTGGTTGATGCAAACCCAGCAAATAATGCGCCGCGCCAGCTTATGTTATTTTCCAAAATCCCAAGTTGCTGCAATGGATACTAAACATTGGATAATTTTACTATACCAGACAGGTAGCGATATCTGGACCCAACAGAGCCTGCAATTATTGGAACAAGGCGTTTACCGTAATCCAGACAGCATTGATCCAGCCCACAGAGATCAGTTTTTACAAGAAGCCAGTTTATGGTTACAACAGCTCCCTGATTTAAAACAGCTACCGGCCTTTACTCAGTCCCTGACAACGGAAGATCACGGAGGACAATCTCATGTTTGAGTTTGTCTGGCTCTGGGTTTGGCTGCTACTGCCCACTCCTTTTATTGTCTGGTGGTTGGCAGAGCGCAAGCGACAACAACAAGCATTAAGAGCACCACTTTTTTTATATTGGCGTAGCATTCAAGAACAACAAGGTAAAAGCAGTAAACGCTTCCCCTGGCTGACGTTTTTGATTTGGACGCTAATAATTACCGCCCTATCCCGTCCACAATGGGTCGGCGAAGCTATGGAGTTGCCAGCAACTGGTCGGGACTTGATGCTGAGTCTCGATATTTCTGGCTCGATGGAAATGCCGGACATGGTCATTGACGATAAAGAAGTCGACCGCTTAGTTGCAGTTCAGTCTTTGTTAACCGACTTTATCGCACGACGCAAAGGTGACCGAGTGGGTATGATCCTATTTGGCGAACAGGCCTATCTGCAGACCCCGCTGAGTTTTGATTTAAAGACCGTGCAAACCATGCTCGACGAAACATCAATAGGGCTAGCTGGCTCTTCACGCACCGCTATTGGTGACGGCATTGGCTTAGCGGTTAAACATCTTCGTGATCGCAATGCAAAAAATCGGGTATTAATCCTCTTGACTGACGGGCAAAACAATACCGGAGCCTTGAACCCTGTTCAGGCTGCAGAACTTGCTGAGCATGCGGGAATAACTATTTACACCATCGGTGTTGGTGCAGATGAGATGATTGTAAAAAACCGTTTCTTTGGCAATCGTCGCATAAACCCTTCCCTGGAGCTGGATGAAGAAACCTTAATCGCTGTGGCAGAGAAAACGGGCGGTCGTTATTTTCGAGCACGAGACACTAAAGAGATGGAACAAATTTATAACATCATTGATGAGCTCGAACCTGTTGAGGACGATTACCAAAGTTATCGACCAATTAAGGCCTTGTTTTATATCCCATTGGGTATAGCACTACTCATTTCATTGTTTTCCACTCTGATTCGAACACTGGTTAGTTGGCGTATGAATTTAGCTTTAAAAGACCCGACAAATGACCATTCAACAGTTCAGGAGGAAAATCATGTTTGATTTTCTTTCTGGCATAAACCAACTACACTTTATTCGTCCTTGGGCATGGCTACTGCTCATCCCGGTGATTGCATTGTGGTGGCTATACAGGACACGCGGTCAACAAGCCAGTGGCTGGGCCAAACTCATTGATCAACACCTTCTGAACTGGTTAATGCCAAAATCCCAATTAGGACAGAGTATCAAATGGCAAAAGACGCTGTTACTAATCTTCTGGTTTTTGGCAGTTATGGCTTTATCCGGGCCCAGTTGGGAAAAGCTGCCGCAACCTGTATTTTCAAACCTGGCGTCACGTGTTTTAGTGCTTGACCTTTCAGCCTCGATGGATGCCGAGGATGTTAAACCCAGTCGATTGGCTCGAGCTAAATTTAAGCTTACTGATATTTTAAAAGCTATCAAAGATGGCCAAACAGGTTTCGTTGTCTATGCCGGCGATGGCTTCGTACTCAGCCCATTAACCAGCGACACCGATACTATTGACAATATGGTCGGGGTGCTTGCTACAAACCTGATGCCGCTTGTGGGTAGTCTACCGAGCAAAGGCATTGAGAAGGCAGTTGAGCTTTTAGACAATGGCGCCGCTGGC
>JAPHRL010000300.1 GCA_026195755.1 Kangiella sp.
AACCATTCATCCTGCTCGCTTGCAGCTTTGTTATCAAAAACCACTTTAAGGCCAGGACATAGAATAGCTTTAGCTTTTAGAAGATGCTTAAGACGTGAGATTGAGAATTTTTCGCTATCGAAATATTGGCTATCTGGCCAAAACTTAACGCTGGTTCCGGTATTACGCTTACCGACTTCACCAACCACTTCCAGATCTTTTACCTTGAAGCCATCTTCAAAGGCCATGAAGTATTGATTGCCATCGCGCTTAACGGTCACTTCAACACGTTTAGATAAAGCGTTAACCACAGAAATACCAACACCGTGAAGACCGCCCGAAAACTGATAGTTTTTGTTCGAAAATTTACCGCCCGCATGCAGCTTGCTCATAATGAGCTCAACACCCGGAATACCTTCTTCTGGATGAATATCAACCGGCATACCACGCCCGTCATCCTCAACCTCAAGGCCGCCATCTTTGTGTAGAGTCACCTTAATAGTTTTTGCATGTCCTGCTAAAGCTTCATCCACACTGTTATCGATCACCTCTTGTCCAAGATGATTTGGACGACTGGTATCGGTATACATACCCGGACGTTTTTTAACTGGATCAAGACCGCTAAGGACCTCAATGGACTCAGCTGTATATTGATTATTCGCCATAAGTAGATTATTGATTTTCTGTTAGGAGAGCCAAACTGGCTCAATATATTGTTATTCGGCCCTTATCCTATAAAGGCCGATCAGCAAGTGCAAGTAAAATTATTGAATGGAGTAAGGTGCTTAATTGGTAGACGAATTAAGTGGCTGATTCAAGACGATTAATAACCAGAAATAGCAAAATTCACTTTGGGCAAATAATGATCAACTCGGTAGTTATGCTTATCAAACGAGCCATCAGCGTGACATTGATAGACCGCATAGCCGGGAGTTTCCGAGCTCGCTGCAAAATCTGAGGAATGACGTTTAAACTGAACGCAGGTAGAAGGAACCGAGCAATAGAGTGCATGATCAATTTTATGTTCTGAAAATTGGTGAACATGACCAAAGCCGCAAAGTTTCACTTGTGGGTGCTGAGTGACCAACTCCAACAGCTCGCCTTTATTACGTACGCCAATTTCATCTAACCAGTCACAACCAACAGGAACCGGATGATGGTGCATGTAGAGCATAGTAGGCAGATCAGAATTATCCTCAAGACAACCTTTTAGCCATGCCAATTCAGATCCACTGATCCGGCCATGAACTTCGCCTTCAAGGTGGCTGCTGACCATTAAAATCTGCCAGTGCTCAGTCAGAATTTGCTTGTGATTAAAAAGTGGAGGCTTTGACAGACAGCCTGATAGATGCTCGACTTCATCATGGTTACCAGCGAGCGTGAAGACGGGTTTACCCAATTTTGCCATTTGCTCAGCAAAGAATTGATAGGAGGCTTTTGAATAGTCCTGGGAAATATCACCGGTGACGATAACCACATCAGGTTCGATTCCTTTAGCGCGAATATCATCTAACACCGCGCAGAAGCTCTCCTGAGTATTCACCCCAAGCAAGCTACCCTGGTCATCAGCAAACAAATGCGGATCTGAAAGGTGCAAAACGGTCATTTCAGGTCGCCCAATAAATAGGCGTTTGCAGTCGTAAGTCAAATCAATCTCCTATTCGTTATAGTCATTATCGCTTATATGCTAATGCAAAAACGCTAAGTGGGTCGTATTCGCAGTGTGAGATTGACCAAATTGTAGACAAAAGTTAAGCCATTCGCCCAAAAATCGATTTAATTGGAGCTTTTCGTCAGGCTGCTTCATCTCGGTGTTGGGGTAAATATAGACTGGCGGTAACATTCCCTCATTCAATCCCGATAAGACTTCAGCCATTTGGGCATCGTGATAGACACGAACCAGGAACTCACGATTTACAGCCGACGCATAAGGAGCCGAGCTATCGCAGTACTGACTCAAGCGGTATGTGACCGTGTAACGACTAATTTGTTCCAGTGTAATCTTCACGTCAGGTTGCTTTTCAACGCTCATGAAAATGGCATCAGACTCATGGCATAGTGACTCCCCAGCACTACCAATCAGTTTATTCAACTTAAGGTAGTTACTGGCGCACAACGCCATAAACTCTTTGAGGTCTGGAACATACTTTCTTGCTGAAGGCATAAGCACCCATCAATAACCAAAAGCTATCCTTGATACTACTTTCCTTGAGAACAATCAATCATCAGCAAGATCCAGTTGCTGCTCATTCAATAAAAACCACTGGATGGCAATTAACGCCATAGCATTACTAATACCGCCATTAGCCAGAAGTTGCAACATTTCTTGTCGCGAGACTGCTAACACCTTGATATCTTCGTGCTCATCATCCAAACCGGCGTAGTTTACCAAGTTTGAGCTATCAACCAAACCCAGGAATAAATCTACATACTCTGTAGTTCCTCCAGGACTAACCCAATAACCGAGCATTGCAATCAATTTGTTGATATCAACATGTGCTTCTTCCATCGCTTCGCGATATGCCACCTCATGTGGATCTTCTCCATCTTCCACCATGCCGGCAATGATTTCCAGTAACCAGGGAGAACGTTTGTCTTTCAGTGAGCCTGGCCGACACTGCTCAATCATTACAAAATGATCCAGTTCAGGGTCATAAAGCAAAACCCCAACAGCATTGCCTCGCTCAAATATTTCACGCTCAATTAAAGGGCTCCAGCCACCCTGGTATTGACGATGGCGATATTGATACTTTTTCATTTTGAAGAAGCCCTGGTAAAGAACTTCAGTATTAATTAACTCGACATCATCAGATCCAAACGTTTTTTTCAAAAATGTCACCTTATATTCACAGGATAATTGCTCTACTGGCCAACAAAGTAGTCTATGGATTCAGTTATGGTGCCATAGGCTCTGCGAGATGTTAACACTTCATAATCTGTTACACTTACGGTATTGTTTGAAATACCAATAGTTACTATGCTTTAGCCAACCAAGAGAGGTGTCTATGGAGCAGCCGATATTTGATTTGGAACAGGCACGACAAAACATGGTTGAACAGCAAATCCGTCCATGGAATGTGCTTGATAACCAGTTACTCGACCTGATTTCAGGTTTACCCCGAGACAGATTCGTACCGGAAGAATATCGCTCACTAGCCTACGCAGATACGCAGATTCCGCTCGGTCATAGCCAATGCATGATGCCACCTCGTGAAGAAGCTCGCATGCTGCAGGCGCTACGTATACAGCCAAGTGATAGCGTACTCGAAATAGGAACCGGCACAGGCTACTGCACTGCATTGATGGCGCAATTGGCATACAAGGTATACAGCGTCGATATCGTTGGTGAATTTATAGAACAGGCCAAAGAACGAACCCATGCCCTTGGACTTGATAATATTGAATTTGAAGAGGGTGACGCAGCAACTGGTTGGCCACATTACAAGCCCTACGATGTTATTGCTATAACGGGAAGCTTTCATAAATTACCCAAGGCATTTAAACGTCACCTGCCCATTGGCGGGCGCTTATTTTGCGTTGTTGGGCAAGAGCCGGCGATGCAAGCAAAACTGATTACTCGTACAGGTGACGACGAGTGGTATGAAGAGGTCTTATTTGAGACCGTTTTACCCTATTTAATTAATGCAAAACGAGCCGAACAATTTGAATTTTAAACTCAAG
>JAPHRL010000009.1 GCA_026195755.1 Kangiella sp.
ACAAGTAGATTCAAGCAGGCTAGAAGCCGAGAGACAGAAGCTATTGCCAACATTTCCGATCGTATTGCTACAGAGCTAGAGAAAGAACGTTTAGTAGATGTGCTCTCCAACCAAGTAGAGCAAAAGAAAGCACTTATTAAGAATTATAATGCCGATCTTGCAAAGTTAGTTGTTAAGGGTACTTCTTCGCAAGTAAGACGTCATTCAGAACTTAGTGACGCTGCACAGTTAGTAAGAAGAAACATTCAGGATTTTGCTAATAAACTAAGGACTTTTGAAGCGATTCAGGATGAGGTGTCGAGTACACGCGAGACAAAGGCACCCGAACTACTTAGACAACTTAAAGAAAGGCATAACTTAAGTGGTCTTGATGAAAAGCAGTGGGATGACTTTCTTCTTGTTTATAAAGGCAAAGTAGACGAGAGTCTTGCTGAATATATTAAATTGGCAGAAGAGGAAATTTCTAAAATAAAAGGAAAGCCTATTGAACAAGGCAATTCTAATACGCCCTACATAGCTGATGATGTTGATCTAAGCAGTCAAAGTTTAGCATTAATTGTTGCTGAGATGAGGAGGTTGGAGGATCTTTTAAGTGCCGATAAAAAAGTTAGAGAACAATACGCTGCTCTCACTAATAGAATTGCACAAGAAACTTCGGCTCTCAAGTCAATAGAAGAAAAACTTACAGATGCTCTAGGTGCTGCAAAACGAAAAAAAGACTTACAAGCTGAGCGTGATAGAGCATATAAAAGGCTTTTTGAGGCTATTATCAATGAGCAGAGTGCCCTTGCAGAACTTTATGCACCACTGGAGCATAGACTTTCAACTTCCTCTGGAACGTTAGGAAGACTTGGTTTTTATGTTAGACGGATTGTTGATATAGACAAATGGGGAGAATTTGCTGAAGGAAACCTTCTTGACCTACGTAAATCTGGCCCATTCAATGGACGAGGGGCTTTGACATCTCTTGCTAAGGAAAAACTTGAGAGCGCATGGGAATCTGGAAGCGCATCAGAGATTCAAATTGCTCTTAAGGACTTCATTTCAGAATACATGGTGGATATCTTTAAACATGCACCTTATAACCCACAGCAGCAAGTTGAATATAAAGAATGGCTAAAGAAGTTTGCACATTGGCTTTTCGGGACCGATCACATTTCAATTCGATACGAGATTCTTTATGATGAGGTAGATATTCGTAAGCTATCTCCAGGTACTCGAGGAGTAGTTTTGCTACTTCTATATCTAGCTTTAGATGAGAATGATGATCGCCCACTTATTATTGATCAGCCAGAAGAGAACCTAGACCCGAAATCTGTGAATGATGAGTTAGTTCCGCTTTTTATCACTGCGAAGTCGAAACGCCAAGTAATAATGGTTACACATAATGCGAATCTTGTTATTAACACTGATGCGGATCAAATTATTATTGCAGAATCAGGACCACATCAAGCAGAAAGCCTACCTCCGATTACGTATCGAGCAGGGGGGTTGGAGAATAAAGATATAAGAAAAGCGGTTCGCGATATTTTAGAAGGTGGCGAAACCGCATTTCAGGAGCGTGCTAGAAGGCTTCGAGTTAAATTAGCAAGGTGACAAAAAGCCCTTAAATGTAAAAGTTTAGGGGACGGCTATTCTGTTAAGGCTTCTTCCATACTAGAAAGCTTAGGCTGTTGCAGATTTTATGGCAACTGATAATCAAACTCGTAGAAGTGGTTACCATCCTCTATATAAATATTCATCTGCCCAGACAATCCTGCTAACTGTCCCACACCTGAGTCGGGTATGACTTCGAGAGTTAACTTCTCAGCACCTAGTTCCATCACGCCGTAATGCTGTAGAACAAAGCTTCCCTGTTTCCCATCAAGCGAACCGACAACCTGTTCTATCGCGACATAGCCAGCTGATCCTTTGGTTGGGGTCATAACGCTGAGCATTTCGCCGTTACTGGTGGCATCTAATGGACCTGAAAACTCTTTTTCAATCGACATACGGCGGAAGTTCATGCCATCAGTTCCATTGATGGCAGATTCGATTGGATTAAGGGTGACGGAAAACTGACCTTCTATTTTCATTATTACTCCTTAGTTATAAATTTCTTAATCAGATCTATCGGTAAAGGGAAGACGATGGTGTTGCTGTTTTCGCCTGCGATTTCAGTGAGGGTTTGTAAATAACGCAGTTGTAGCGCTTCTTCTTTTTGCCCTAGCACTTGCGCAGCTTCGAACAGTTTTTGCGAGGCTTCCATCTCACCTTGTGCGTGTATCACTTTGGCGCGACGGCGGCGTTCGGCTTCTGCCTGTTGGGCGATGGCTCGGATCATGCTTTCGTCGAGGTCGACGTGTTTGATTTCCACATTGGAAACTTTAATACCCCAGGCGTCTGTCTGGCTGTCGAGGATTTCTTGAATGTCTTCGTTGAGTTGGTCTCGCGAGGCGAGCATTTCGTCCAGTTCATGTTGACCCAGTACGGAGCGCAGTGTGGTTTGTGCTAACTGGCTGGTGGCATCATAGTAGTGCTCAACATTGATGATGGATTTTTGCGGATCGACTACGCGGAAGTAAACCACTGCGTTTACTTTGACCGAGACGTTATCACGCGAGATAACATCTTGAGTCGGTACGTCCATGACGATAATCCGCAAGTCGACGCGCACGATTTGTTGCACGAAAGGGATTAAGATAATTAGCCCTGGTCCTTTGACTTTCCAGAATCGGCCTAGCATGAAGATTACGCCGCGTTCATATTCGCGAAGAATCTTAAACATGCTGGCGACTGTCAGTATGATCAGCGCCAGAATAATCGGATAAAAAATGTTCATAATAAATCCTTCTATTGAGCTTAAAGTTCGGGTTTGTCATCCACGATTGGGATGACCTCTAAATCTAAATCATTAACGGCTACTACCTTGACTTGCTGTCCTGCTTTTAAGGGCTGGGCACTTTTTGCTTTCCAAATCTCTCCATGAATTTTAATCCAGCCTTTGTCATCAAAATCGTGTTCGACAATGCCAACTTCAGACAGCATTTCATCTGTACCGGTGACTACAGGTCTATTCCTGGCCCGAATGGCGAGACTGAGTACGAAGCTGAGTAATATAACGCTGACGATTGTGACGAAGATCAGAATCGGCATGGCAATCGCCATTCCTGTTTCGGGCTCATTAAAGAGCAGGAAGGAGCCGAGAATAAAGGCGATGATTCCGCCAACGCCGAGGATGCCGAAACTGGGCGCGAATGCTTCGACCACCAGCAGGGCTATGCCGAGCACTAACAATCCAGCGGCGACATAGTTGACCGGCATGATTTGCAATGCGTAGAAGGCAAGCAATAGGCTGATGGCGCCTATGACGCCGGGAATAAAGGTTCCGGGGTTGTAGCCTTCGAAAATCAGGCCATAGATACCAACGATCAGCAAAATATAGGCAATATTCGGATCGCTGATAATGCTTAACAGCTGGGTCTTCCAATCGATTTCAATTTCATCAATGATCATGCCGTCTGTATCAATTTCGCCCTGACCTGAGGGTAGACGAACTGACTTTTGATGAATCATGGATAAGAGTTGCTGAGGGTTTTCGGCAATCAGGTCTATAACGCCAATTTCCAACGCTTCTGTTGAAGAAAGGCTTTCCCCTTCGCGCACTGCGTTTTTAACCCAGTCAATGTTGCGGCCATGGTAGGCGGCAAGACTTCTTAGATAAGCTTCCGCATCATTAATGACTTTCTTTTCCATGGCGGTTTTATTGGATGGCGCGGATTGAGTGGGTTGATCGTTAGACTTTTCAGAAGCTGCTTCATCTTGAGTAGGTTCTTTACCTTGCTCTGGTTGATTTGGTTGATCGGGAGACGGCATACCGCCGATAGACACCGGGGTTGCTGCGCCAAGATTAGTGGCCGGAGCCATCGCCGACACATGGCTGGCATACAGAATATAAGTTCCAGCGCTGGCCGCACGCGAACCTTGCGGATAAACATAAGTCGCGACAGGAACCGGTGACGATAGAATGGCGCGGATAATGTCTCGCATCGCCAGATCCAGCCCGCCTGGCGTATTCATCTTGATAATAATCAACTGATAATCCTGCTCAGCAGCTTCCTCAATATTTTCAACCAGGAAGTGGGCTATAGCTGGATTGACCGAGCCATCAAGCGTGAGTTGCATGGCGCGTTTAGGCGAGTTTGTTTCAGCAGAATGAAGCTGCTGCGCAGAAAAGCACAGAAGTAGAAAAGACAGCGCAATATAAAAAGCCTGTTTCATACCAAATCCTTCTAGCTAAAGCCCCCAAGATCGGGAAGCAGGAATTCATGGCTTCATGCCATAGGAATAATGTAGCGCGAATGAGTATGAAATACAAAGTATCGATTGGCGTATTAATAATATTAGAATGACTAAACGTTATCGTCATTGGAGGCATCCGAAGGAGTACAACCAAACAGTTAAGGTATGTGGAATGAGTATGGGTCGAGTAGTAGGAGTAGTAGCGCTATGCATCATATTGCTAGCAAGTTTAAGTTATTGTAAAAACGGACAGGGTGAAAGATTAGATATTGAAGTAGTATACGGATACGGTCTGAAAGGGGAAATCGGAAAAGCTTTGTCTATGCTGGATAAAATGGAATCCAATCATCCGGAAGATATAAAGTTTAAAGACAAATTTGAACAACGATTTAAGTACCGTAAAGACCGAACAGATTATTTGTCCAATAAAGATGCTAGTCTTAGGTATTTGTTAAAGATTTATCAGGATTACTGGCGAGAGGGGTTATTGAATAAGTCAGAAAATTTGGATGATAAGTTGAAAGCTGATCTAGTGTCGTTCTTTAACAAAAGCAATAAAGAAGAGGCATTTACCCAGCGACCGATAAATATAAATAACCTGTCACAAGTGTTTGATGATTATATCAGCTTAAAAGGGATGCACTCTACTGGCTTCCAGAAGACGGGTAAGTTTTATGATCTATTGGTGTGGAAAACAAATGAATTGGAGCAGTTTGAAATAGGGTTAATTGATCAGAAGCTTGTGGTTGATGTTTACTGGATGAGAGACTTCGTAACTTTAGGCTGGACTTCCTATGCTCGACTCGGTGAGCGTTATCCTGGTGGTTGGGCAACTGATGAGGCTCTATATGCAGTTGCGAAAGGTTATGACAAAAACTCTGAAAAGTTTAAAGTAAATTATTTAAAGCATGAAGCACAGCATTTTTCTGATTATCAACAGTTTCCCAAATTGAAGAGTTATGACCTGGAGTATCGTGGAAAGCTAATCGAGCTAGCTTATGGCGAGGAATATTTGCATGACCGTTTGTCGTATTTCATAGATAACGCGAGCTTTGATAAAACTAACGCTCACCCTTACGCAAACTACTGCATTATCCGTGATATGTCGCAAAAAATATTTGGAGAAGGGTACGTGACAGAAAAAGCTAGATGGAATGAACTAACAAATCAGCAAATCCAGCAAGCAGCAACAGACTTATATATTGCCAATACTGAAAGGTTAAATAGGTTAGGAAAGGAGACCGAACACTATTTAGGTGAATACGAGCGGTGTTCTGATTTCCTGTAATGAAGAAATGTTTACAGATACAAAAAAGCCCAGCTATTTCTAGCTAGGCTTCTTGAATAATGGTGGCCCGGGGCAGAATTGAACTGCCGACACAAGGATTTTCAATCCTCCGCTCTACCAACTGAGCTACCAGGCCGCAGGACGCGTATTAAACCGATTGAGGGGCTTTAAGTCAAGCCCCTTTCTTAAAATTATTAGAATTTTATTGGCTTAGGTTGAGAGGGCTTTATTTGTCTTCTTCTGGGACGTAGCCTTCGGGCTTTTCGTAGTCGCCACCAAACAGGTACATTTCCATTTGTTCGGCCAAATAGGACTGCGCTTGCGGGTCCATCAGGCTGAGGCGTTTTTCGTTAATGAGCATGGTTTGATGGTTTAACCATTGGGTCCATGCTTCTTGCGAAATCTCGTTGTATATTTTTTCACCAAGTTCGCCGGGGTATGGTTTGAAGGACATGCCTTCGGCTTCTTTTTGCAGTTTTTTGCAGAATACGGTGCGTGACATTTCTATCTCCACTTGTCATCGGTTGAGTGGTTTGCCGTGCTTTTCAAACTCAGGCGTTCTCTAGGAACTTTCTAAGAGTTTGCTCAGTAATTTGCTGACCGGAGTGGGCAGGCCAATCTCGCTCAGCTGACTTTGACTAAACCAGTCTGCTTGTGCGGGCTCCATGATACTCGGATGGGAATTTTTTTCCACTAATGCTTTCTCGGCTTGTGAGCCAAGAATAAGAGGCTGCACCTTGAGATCATAGTGGCTAAATTTATGCACAAATGCTTCGAGCTGTTGGATGTCACCTGGGCTCATCTCTTCCTGCTCGACTTCGGGTAAAGCCCACAGGCCACCCCAGATGCCGCTTGGTGGCCTTTTATGCAGCATGACTTTGTCTTGATTAATGCTGATGAGCCAGTAGACCGATTTGCTGGGGCGTGCTTTCTTGGGCTTTTTGCCGGGGTACTGGTCAACGTTGCCATTGTGATAGGCCAGGCAGTGCCCAGATAATGGGCAGCTTTGGCAATTGGGTTTGCTGCGGGCACAGACCACGGCGCCTAAGTCCATCATCGCCTGGTTGTAGGCGGCAGTTTCCTGTTTGGGTGTGTTGGCTTCGGCTCGCTCCCATAAAGCTTTTAAAACCTTGCCGTTTCCCGGCCAGCCTTCAATGGCATAACAACGTGCCAGTACGCGTTTAACGTTGCCGTCCAGAATGGCGGTGGCTTGGCCAAAGGCAAAAGAGGCGATTGCACCTGCGGTTGAGCGGCCGATACCGGGCAGGGTTTCGATAACTTCAGGATCGCGCGGAAACTGGCCGTCGTGTTCGTTTTCGATGATGCGAGCGGCTTTATGCAGATTACGGGCGCGACTGTAGTAACCGAGCCCGCTCCAATGTTGCATGACCTGATCATCGCTGGCCTGAGCCAGATCGGTCAGGGTCGGGAAACTTGCAACGAAACGCTCAAAATAGGGAATGACGGTGGTGACTTGAGTCTGTTGTAGCATGATTTCCGAAAGCCAGATTCGGTAAGGATCCTGAGTGTTTTGCCAGGGCAGGTGTTTGCGGCCATGAGTGTGGTAGTACTCAATGACTTTTGCAGCAAAGACTGTGGCCGACCAGGGTTTTATCATGAACGTTTAGTTTAAAACTGGTAAAGGATCGGCAGAACAATGGATAGGGTAATCCACATCAATATCACCAGCGGCACGCCGACTTTGATGAAGTCTGAGAATTTATAACCGCCGGCACTCATGACCAATAGATTGGTTTTATAAGCCATAGGGGTCGCAAAACTCATATTGGCACCAAACAGAACCGCGATTACAAAGGGCTCAGCAGGTAGGTTCAGCTGATTGGCGATACTAACCGCAATCGGGGTGCCGATAACCGCCGCTGCGTTATTGGAGACGACGTTAGTGAGTAAAGCAAGTAGCAGCATCAGGCCGCTTAATAACACCGCAGGCGGAGCACCATACAGCGAAGCGACGAAGGCTTGCGCCAGATACTCGGCAGCACCGGTTTCAATCATGGCAATACCCAGCGCTAAACTCGCTGCGACAATCAGAATGACTTGTGCACTCAAGGCGTGCATGGCTTCACGCCAAGTCATGCAATGAACAAGAATCATCAGCATGGCGCCGCCAAGGGCACTGATTGCAATTGGCAGTGCGCCAACGGCAGCAAGCAGAACCACCAGCCCCATAATAATCAGGGCACGAGGTGCGCGGTGTGATTTAGGCAGGTCGGTGGTGGCGTCAAGAATCAAGATTTCGCCACTTTTCTTAAACTCGGCAATATCTTTTTGGCCACCTTGCACCAGCAACACATCGCCCACATGCAAAGTTACGGTGCCAAGGCCCTTATTGTGCATATCGACTACGCTATCGCCGCGGTGCAGGGCTATCGCCACCAGGCCATATTGGTCGATAAACTCAACGTCTTTGAGAGTACGGCCCGCAAGCGGCGAACCAGGCGTAACAACAATCTCAGAAAGCTGCTGGTTCTCAGCGGTTAACGGATGGTCTTCACTGATTTGTTTGCCGCGGCGAAACAATTTAGCGCCCAGCACTTGCTCATATTCCTTGAGGTGATCCGGAGTGTCGATAACCCTCAGTCTATCACCGGCTTTAACTTTGGCATCGGGCATTGGAACGATAGAAATTTCTTCGCCGCGCTGGATGCGAACGACCTTCATCTGACCATCAGTTTTATTAATCACTTCAGACAGGGTTTTGCCGTCAGCAAAAGAACCTGCTTCGATATGCAGCTGGGCAGTAAAAACGCGTGGTGAAGTGTTTTTCATGACTGCCTGACGCTCTGGCAATATGCGTGGAGCAACAAGCCACAAATAAATAATAGCGACACTGGCAGCGATGCTGGCAGGCAGTAAAAAGTCGAACATGCCGAATTCAGGCAAACCGAGATCTGAGGCAACAGAGACTACTAACAAGTTGGTTGAAGTACCAATGGTGGTACCCATTCCGCCAATTATGGTGGCAAAGCCCATTGGCATTAGTAATTTAGAGGGGCTGCTTTTAGTGCGAATAGCCACACTGACGAGTATGGGTAACAACAATACAACGATAGGTGTGTTGTTAACAAAGGCGCTTAAAATACCAGCGATTAACAGCGTTAACAGTAAAGAAAAGAGTGGTGAAGTTTTCCAGATCTGCCCGAGGAAGCGCCCAATGGGTTCAAGCGCACCGGTGCGAACCAGCCCCTGGCCACATATCATCAAAGCACAGACAGCGACTAATGCTTCGTGGCCAAAGCCACTGAAGAATTGCATCGGTTCGAGGCGGCCATTGAAGTTATGAAATGGGGCAAAGCTAAAGCCAATAGTCAGCAATAGCAGAACAATTACGCAGGAAGTTTCGAGCGGAATATCGTCGCGACGAAACAGGTACAACGCAAAAACCGTCAGTAGCAGCACAAAAAGAGCGTGATTGTTGGGTAAGTCAGGAAACGGCATTCCTTAGTTCCACTCCTACTCTATGTCATTGTTTTTATGCCGGGTCGAACTGCTCACCTTACTGATTTAGGGCTATTTTCGCAATCCTTTTTGTCAGGTCAAAGCTAATGATGCAAAACCGTACAAAGAGTGTGCTAAAATCGCGCCAATCCCTGCAAGTCGAGACAAATCAGTGAGTTCCGAAGAAAGTAAAAGCGAAAAACGTATCCGTAAAATTCGTAGTTATGTGCTACGCGAAGGGCGTCTAACCAAAGGCCAGCAACGTGCGATGGAGGAGTTGTTCCCGCAAATGAGTCTTGAACTTCAGGAGCAGGCTTATGATTTTGAGAGCATATTCGGTCGCAAGGCTCCAGTGGTCTTAGAAATTGGTTTCGGGATGGGCAAATCACTTGCAGAGCAAGCCGCCTCCGAGCGCGATAAAGACTTTATCGGCATCGAAGTACACAAACCAGGAGTCGGTGCCTGTTTAGTGCTGGCTGAAGAATACGAATTAACCAATCTGCGAGTCATCAATCATGACGCAGTAGAAATCATTGACCATTGCATAGCGGATAATAGCCTTGAACGCATTCAGATATTCTTCCCCGACCCCTGGCATAAAAAGAAACACCACAAACGTCGTATAGTACAAACCGAGTTTTGCCAAAAGCTGCATAAGAAATTGGTTAAAGGGGGCATCCTGCACCTCGCCACCGATTGGGAAAACTATGCCGAATACATGCTCGAAGTATTAAATCCCATGCAAGAATTTAAAAATCTGTCAGAGACGGGTGACTATGTGCCTAAGCCTGACTCGCGTCCGCTGACTAAGTTTGAAGCGAGGGGGCAGAAGCTAGGTCATGGGGTCTGGGATCTGATGTTTCAGCGATAGATTCGAAGAATTTCTGCGTTACGCAAGCTTCTGCGTGTGCTCATTGGCTACTTGCCAACTGTGCGACTCGAAGCTTGCAAGCCTTGAACTTCAATCGAATCTCTCGGCTGAAAGAGTGCAAAGGAATAACTTTGTTATTTCATGATCTCAAAATCGTCATTACCTCATTTGGTAAATCCTCTTTTTCAATCATGAAACGCCGTGTTATCGGCAAAATACCCTAATTATTGAGAGTTCATGCGGGTAGAATTTCTGCGTTACACAAGCTTCGCAAAGTGCTCAGGGTCTGCCCCCTTGGGTATTGGCTACTTGCCAACTGTGCGACTCAAAGCTTGCAAGCCTTGAACTTCAATCGAATCTCTCGGCTGAAAGAGTGCAAAGGAATAACTTTGTTATTTCATGATCTCAAAATCGTCATTACCCCATTGGGTAAATCCTCTTTTGCAATCATGAAACGCCGCGTTCTCGGCAAACTATCCTATTGGTATAGAGTAGGTTTAGTATCTTTGTTTTACTTATGATTCAGTTTTCTCCCAGGCTTTGAGATAAGCACTGCGAAACCTCAACGGTTTGTTGGTTGTGCCACGATGGTGGCATCTTGGTTGGTATACAGCACTAACTGACCGCTTGGGTTAATATCAAAGCGTGTCACGTTAACCAGGTGCTTTAGGAAGCTTGCCTCTTGCTCCATCAGAAAAGGTTCACAAGCCATTTGAGTGGTAGCTATTGGGCTTATGGATAATCCTTCACCGGTCAGAATATAGGAAGTGGTGTAGCGATTACAGCTGGCCACACCCGTTAGTCGCATTTCTGGATTGAAGTTAAGCGATACCCGGGATTCTTCGCTCAGCATATTGTCAGCGATAGTGAGTACTGACCATTTGTTTTTAGTAAGCAATGAGCGTGGTTCGCCGCCACAGCCATTGAAGTTTTGTTGTGCGGTTTGCATGGATACAGTATAGGGATATGGCATGCCACTCATAGAGTCATGACACAGATTTGTTTCGCTAAGAAAAGTCAGTGTCCCGAGTCGTTCGGTTTCAAAGCGGATGGGCTTGTCAGGCTCAATAGATGGGCTGCTAGGTATAGGGGCGGTGATGGTCAAGTGGCCATGGTCCGAAATTAGTTCAAGTTGTTCTTTGCTGAGAGTCAACAACCAGCCTGGCTCATTTCCGCGCGCGGTGAATGGCAATTTTAATGTTGCCATAGAGCTGTCTGCTCGTTGAACGATAACTTTTTGGCAATTTGAGTATTGTTGTCCGTTGAACTCAAGAGCTGCACTATCACCTTTCCTCGAGAACACGATATTGTTTGGTGTATTCGCAAATTTGTTGCCTGAAGGGTCGGAGGAGCGGCTGAGTTGATAGCTTTTATCTTCAATGGATAATGTCAGGTTGTTGCCGCTGAGGTCAGTTTTAATCAGCAAATGACCACAGATATACTCAGCGGAAACTTTATTTTGGACAACTATGTCCGTCTGACTCCCATTAGTATCAGCTGGATTGTTGGGTTTGGTAGGCTCAGTATCGCAGCCAACGAGAGCGATACAGCCGAGAAGTGCTATGGTGAAAAGACGTATGAAATCCATAAAAATATTCCCTTATTATTCTTTGCAATTTATATGCGTATATTATGTGCTAATAGAGTTGTTTTATATTAATCAGGTCGCTTTTTTTGATGTCTGATGGTTCCTGAATCATTGCATCCTGCATGAAGACTTGTAGCAGTTCGTTGAGAAATAGCGCACCTTTATCTGTGGGTTCGATTCTATCTTTTTTGTTACATAAAAGGCCATCCTCAATCGACTCATCAATCATCGATTGAATGGAGTTGAGCGCAAGTCCTGTTCGTTGTTGGAAATATGAGCTTGGAACCCCCTGCAATAACCTTAAAGCGTTAAGCATGAACTCAAAGGGCAGTTCGTGTGCTGGAATTGCTTTGCTGGTACGGATTTGTGTTACCGATTTTTGCAGGTAGTCTTTAGGGTGGCGGCTTTTGGTGGTGCGATGGATCTGGTTTAGATCGAGACGAGTAATTTTACCATGTGCGCCTGCTCCTATGCCCAGGTAGTCGCCAAACTGCCAATAATTTAAATTGTGCTGTGAGCGGTATTCTGGTTTGCGAGCATAAGCAGATATTTCATACTGGTTATAACCATGCTGCTGTAATAAGGATTGACCTTCTTCCTGAATGGTCCATAAAGTATCATCCACCGGCAGGGTTGGCGGCTGCTGATAAAATAAAGTATTCGGTTCTATAGTTAGCTGATACCAGGAAATATGCTGGGGTTGAAGGTTGATGGCGGTTCGTAAGTCAGCCAGGGCTTGCTCGGGAGTTTGATCGGGCAGGCCGTGCATTAAGTCGAGATTAAAAGAACGAAATCCAGCCTGATGGGCAAATTCAGCAGCCGCTATTGCCTGCTCGGGATTATGCACACGTCCCAGCCGTTCAAGGTGCTTGGCATCAAAGCTTTGTACTCCAATCGACAGGCGATTAATACCAGCCTGGCGAAAACCAGCAAAGCGTTCGGCTTCGAAAGTACCGGGGTTAGCTTCCATGGTAATTTCAATATCACCTTCAAAAGGAATGAGGGCGCGGACACCACTAATCAGGCGATCCATACCCTCTGCCGAAAATAGGCTGGGCGTGCCGCCGCCGATAAAAATACTGTGTAGACGCCTTCCCCAGACCAGCGGTAATTCCTGTTCAAGATCGAGCAAGAGTCTATCGATGTACTCTTGCTCAGGAATATCGTCCAGCCCGCCAAGTTGTTTAATGCCGTGCGAATTAAAGTCACAATAAGGGCACTTTCGAATACACCAGGGAATATGGATGTATAACGATAAGGGTGGGTTGGTCAGGAGTGACATGTCAGTTATATATTCCTGGCTGTGCGTAATACAGATAATTGCTCCATCAAACTGCGCAGGGCTTTGCCGCGATGGCTGATAGCAGCTTTCTGATCGGGTGATAACTCGGCAGCAGCGCAGTTATGCTCCGGAGCCCAGAATAAGGGGTCATAGCCAAAGCCACCATCCCCTGTCTTAGACTCTAAAATACGGCCTTCCCAGCTGCCTTGGCAGATAATCGGAGTTGGGTCATCAGCATGTTTCATAAATACCAGAATGCATTGATAGCGCGCGCCGCGTTCAGCCGTAGGCACGCCTTTAAGTTTTTCCAATAACAAGTCATTGTTAGCCTGATCATCAGCATTGCCTTGACTATTGAGGTCGTCCAGAGTGGCGAAACGGGCTGAGTATATGCCTGGCATACCGTTTAAATAATCAATCTCAATGCCGGAGTCATCGGCAATTGCTGGCAGGCCAGTAACCTTTGCTGCGTGACGTGCTTTTATGATGGCGTTTTCGACAAAGGTTGTGCCGGTTTCGGGAACCTCTGAAACATTAAGGTCAGTTTGTGGAATCACTTGGTAATCGAAATTGGCGAGAAGCTCGCTAAGTTCCTTAACTTTTTTGACGTTGCCTGATGCGAGAACGATTTTTTGCATGTTTTTTGGCATTGATGTTTACTTAACGATGGTGTTTGGGATTATAACGTAAAAAGAGTGCGCCACTTAAATAAAAGCTTAGGTGGCGCATAGTTATTGAATCTGTAGAGAGTGCTACTCAGAGTAGAACTTTTGCTTAAAACTGATCGTTTCTGGACGCTCCATGCCCGGTACTCTGACGGTAAATTCGATAGTCGTATCTTCTTCAGGGCGAAACTGAAAGTTTGCTATATAGTATATGGCTTTATCTTCCTTGATTTCCTTGAAAGCAAGTTCTTGAAATTGTGACAGGCTATTGGTTACTCTGCCCTGAACATTAGCGGGTACAGCAGGTTGTTCAGTGGCTTTACCGTCCTTATGGATAGAAACGTTTAAAACTGCAGTTAAGCCGCTACGAGGTATTTTGTACGTGTCAGCCACATTGGGCTGTAGGAATGAGCTGTTGAACGCGTTGTAGTAGATAATGTAATCACCGACTTTTTTTTCTGCCGCAAAAGCTGTATTCGCAATTAAGCCGGAGAGCAGAATGCTAACAGCGATCAGCGAATGAGCTAAAGTAGAAATTCTGGTGTACATATTGGCCTCCTGATATTCCCTGTATGATACGGTTTCCTCTTAACTGATGAGAAAACCAGTCGAATCTTTAGTTTAATACAATAACTGGCAGTATTCATTGAAGAGTTGCCCGAATGCTCAAAAAACATTCGGGCATTAAAAAGGTAGGATGTTGGCTATGGGCTGATCAGGCTGATGCCGTATTTGTACAAGATACCCTGGAGGAAGAACAGCCCCAATAAAATAATCATTGGCGATAGGTCGATAGTACCACCTAGTGGCGGAATAATGCGCTGAATAGGCCTTAAAATCGGACGGGTCACTTGTACTAGAAAGACGAGCACAGGATTATAGCGACCACCGCTCATAAAGCTGGCAATCATTAAGCCGATAAACAGAATTAAAAGAAGGTTTGAGATAACCATAAATAATCCTGAAACAGCTCCAAGACCAACCAGTATCATAAATAATGTGACTTGAGGGGACAGCATCTCGGCTTCTTGTTCAGAGATGAAGGAGTGCTTTAGTAAAAAGATTTTTCCTGTAATCAACGCTAGCGAGACGACAAAGGAAGCAAGATTAAATTTCCCTAAATCAGGCAATATAGAGCGAATTGGGGTGATAATCGGTGCTGTGAATTTATGGATGTATTGCGCCACTGGATTAAAAAAATCAGCACTGCCCAGTTGTAGCAAAACCCGCAACAAAAACACCATCGCTAGCAGGTTGATAACATATTCAATAATTGTAAATACAGGATTCATGCGTCAGGGGTCTCAATAAAGTCAATCATAGTCAGGATTGCTGGCAATTTCAGCCAGTTCTTTGCCGCGGACAACGGATGCGTTAACCGCCTTTGCAGCCAGCTCAGGTAAATGGCCATTAATTAATACATCCAGGGCGGCCGCAGTTGTGCCACCAGGAGAAGTAACATTGCGTCGCAACTGGCTAATTTCAAGATCCGGATTATCCTGAACCATACGCGCAGCGCCAAGGGCTGTTTGGGCGGCGAGTTGGCGAGCAGTCGATTCAGGGAGGCCTTGTTTGACAGCTGCGGCCACGACCGACTCCATGTAAAGGAAGTAATGAGCTGGGCCACTCCCAGAAACTGCGGTTACCAAGTCCATTTGTGATTCATCATCAACCCAAACACTTAGGCCCACTGCATCAAAAATAGCGGTAGCCGCTTTTTTCTGTTGCTCGCTGGTATGCTGATTGGCATATAAGCCAGTAGCTCCAGCGCCGACTAATGATGGGGTATTTGGCATGGAACGAATCACTGGCAAGCCTTTGCCAAGTAGGTTTTCAATGGTTTGGCAGCCAACACCCGCTGCCACCGAAATCACACAGCAATCCAGGTCAAGCTCTTGCAAAGGCTTGCAGGCTAATGCCATTTTTTGTGGCTTGACGGAAAGCAACAGATAATCAGCATGTTCAGCAACGTAAGCATTATCGTTACTGGTATTTAACTCAGGATAGCGTTCCAGTAATGCGTCAAGTTTGCCTTGACTGGGGTTGCTAACATAAATTTGTTTTGCTGAGAGGCCTGATTGAATCAGCCCACCAAGAATACTGGCCGCCATATTGCCGGCACCAATAAAGCCAATTTTTGCATTTGCGATAGCTTGAATTGCGTCTGACATGTGTACCTTTTTCGGTTGTGTATCGTTGAGTGTGTGAATGCATTAACACAAAAGTGCGCATAGCATAACAAAGCAATGCCTGACTGGCTATTTCAGGGCCTGTTTACCAGGCTTATTCGCGTCCACCAAAGATAGCTGTGCCTAATCGAACCATGGAGCTGCCGGCCAAAATTGCTTGTTCGAAGTCACCAGACATACCCATTGAAAGAGTGTCCAGCTGCGGATATTCTGCCTGAAGCTCATGATAAAGCTGATAAATATGCTCGAACTGTGCAAATTGTAGCTGTGGTGCGGATTGTTTTGGGGGTAGTGCCATCAGCCCGCGTAGCCGTAGACGGGGAAGCTGAGTAATGTCATGAGCCAGCTTTTTGCATTCAGTAACATTGACGCCAGCTTTTTGGCTTTCGTCAAACAAATTGACTTGAATAAGGACATTTAAAGGAGCCTGGTCAGGAGTGCGATGCTGATTGAGTTTTTTGGCAACTTTCAGGCGATCAACGCTTTGAACCCAGTCGAAATAATGTGCGATATCCTTGCATTTACGACTCTGTATGGCACCAATCATGTGCCAATTAATCTCGAGATCAGACAAATTGGATATTTTCTCCACTGCTTCTTGCACCTGATTTTCGCCAAAATCACGATGACCAGCAGCATAAGCTTCGCGGATACTGTCCGCAGGATGTCTTTTGCTTACAGCGACTAATTGCACATTGTGTTTAAAAATCCGTCGCTTAGAACAGGTTTTTTCGATTTGTAGTTGCAGATCTGCAAGATGAGAGGCTATCCTAGACATATTATTAAAACGCAATTATCAGGTGTGGGGTCTAACATATGGATATTACAGAGCTTTTAGCTTTCAGTGTAAAGAATAATGCATCGGATTTGCATATTTCAGCGGGTATGCCGCCTCTTATACGTGTTGATGGTGATATTCGTCGCATTAATGTTCCACCATTGGAAGACAAGGAAGTACACACGTTAATCTACGATATCATGAATGATAAGCAGCGAAAGGATTATGAAGAATTCCTTGAGGCTGATTTTTCGTTTGAATTAAAAGATTTAGCACGTTTCCGGGTCAATGCCTTCGTACAAAACCGTGGTCGTGCCGCAGTTTTCCGTACCATTCCTTCACGCGTTTTAACTCTTGAAGAGTTGAATGCACCAAAAATTTTCCAAGATATCTCACTAGAGCCGCGAGGCCTGGTATTGGTTACTGGTCCTACGGGGTCGGGTAAGTCCACCACTCTGGCTGGTATGATCGATTATGTGAACGAAAATAAGCATGATCACATTCTGACCATTGAGGATCCCATCGAGTTTGTTCACGAGAGTAAGAAATGTTTGGTAAACCAGCGTGAAGTTCACCGTGATACCCATAGCTTTTCGAATGCATTACGCTCAGCTCTGCGTGAAGATCCGGATATTATTCTGGTCGGTGAGCTACGTGACCTTGAGACTATCCGCTTGGCCTTGACCGCAGCAGAAACAGGTCACTTGGTATTTGGTACACTGCATACTACCTCGGCGGCAAAAACCATTGACCGTGTGATTGATGTTTTCCCGGGAGGGGAAAAATCGATGGTGCGCTCGATGCTGTCGGAGTCATTACAAGCTGTTATTGCGCAGACACTATTGAAGAAAAATGGTGGGGGGCGAGTGGCAGCGCATGAAATCTTGGTAGGTACGCCTGCAATTCGTAACCTGATCCGTGAAGATAAGGTCGCACAAATGTATTCAGCGATGCAGACTGGTTTGTCGTTGGGTATGCAAACTCTCGATCACAGCTTAAAGCAATTGGTCAGTAAGGGTGTTGTTTCGCGTACAGATGCCCGTGCGAAAGCCAAAAGCAAAGAAGAGTTTTAGGAGTCACTAATGGATATTAATCCACTTTTAAAGGCGCTAATGGAACACAAGGGATCGGACTTATTTATTACGGTTCACCGTCCACCCTGTATTAAAATTAACGGAAACATTCGTCCAGTTACAAAAAGCATGCTTACTCCCACACAAGTCGAAGAGTTAATACACTCTTCGATGAATGAAAAGCAAATGAAGGAACTGGAAGAAAAGAAAGAGTGTCAGTATGCGATCAGTGTTGAAAAAATTGGTCGTTTTCGTGCTAGCGCTTTTTATCAGCGCAACCAGCCAGGTTTGGTGGTTCGCCGAATTGAAACTAAAATCCCGACGACAGAAGAGCTCAAAATTCCCAATATTTTGAATGACCTGGTCATGAAAAAACGTGGCATCATCATTTTTGTGGGAGCGACGGGTACCGGTAAATCGACCTCATTGGCAGCGATGATAGGTTATCGTAATCGTAATTCTGCAGGTCACATTATCAGCATCGAGGATCCGATTGAGTATGTACATCGTCATGACCAGTGCATTATAACTCAGCGTGAAGTAGGAATTGATACGGAATCATTTGAGACTGCGTTGAAAAATACTCTGCGTCAAGCGCCAGATGTCATTCTGATTGGTGAGGTTCGCTCTAAAGAGACTATGTCCAATGCGATTACATTTGCTGAAACTGGTCACCTCTGTTTATGTACTTTGCACGCGAATAATGCCAACCAGGCAATCGACCGTATTCTACACTTCTTTCCGAAGGAAGAGCATTCACGAGTTCTGATGGATTTATCATTGAACACTCGTGCCATTGTTGCGCAGCAACTAGTCCCAACTAAGGATGGAAAAGGGCGTCGTGCAGCGATTGAAATCTTAATTAATACTCCCTTAATTTCTGATCATATTCGTAAGGGCGAGGTTCACCTGCTTAAAGAATTAATGGCCCGCTCAAGAGAGCTTGGAATGCAAACCTTTGATCAGGCGCTGTTTGATTTGTATGTTGAAGGCGAAATTAATTATGACGATGCCTTGTTGTATGCAGATTCAGCTAATGATTTACGTCTTAAAATCAAACTGCATGAAAAGGATGTGGACTCTCTTACCGAGGGTACTGAAGGACTGCAGGTTGAAATGGATGATGATCGATCAGGTCGAATGTTTTAAGCAATAACGTTTACGCTTAAAAAAGCCAGCGCATGCTGGCTTTTTTTTGCTTGTAAGTAATGTTTATCCAGATGAAACCGCTGTCTTATATTTGTCGTGGTTCCATTCTCGGACAAACACATCAAGCTCGGTGGCTGTTAGGGGTTTGCTGAATAGGAAGCCCTGAACTTGAAAACAGCCATGTTTGTTGAGTAGGTCAAGCTGCTCTTTTGTTTCGACCCCTTCTGCGACAACTTTCAGTTGAAATTCTTTGCCAATATCAATAATAGCTTTACTCAATGCTAAATCTGACTGACTATCGGGTAAATATTTGATAAAACTTCGATCAATTTTAATCGTATCAATGGGTAAATGTTTTAAA
>JAPHRL010000314.1 GCA_026195755.1 Kangiella sp.
GTGATTATTCTGGATTTTGTGGATGGGGTTTCTACTACGAAGATAATAGAAAAGGCGCGGGGGTAGTTTACTGTTCGTAGCCTGTGACTTTAGGAATCCCTTTAGGGAATTAGCCTAGGCGTAATCGAGGTATCTTTAACAGAACCTCGAAATCACCATAGTTCCTTCGAGGCTACACTTGCTTGCAGGTGCTGTTATCTCAAAATGAGACACGTCATGAAATCAGTTTTAAGTTTGTTGCTATATTGTGCAGTTGGGGCGCTTTCTTCAGCTGAAGCAGAGCATAATAAATTTCAATTTGGCGAACTTTCTATCCAAGTTCCAGAAACTGACGCCATAGACTGGTGCCCAGCTGACATAGAGGAACCCTATATAAATGACAAACTCAGCTGCATAAAATTTACAGTTGATGGTTTATCATTTTTTGGCGGTTCACTACGTGAGAATGGTGATATCAAGAGTGGTTTATTTACTGATTCAATAGCTGCCAAACACCTTCTTGATGCAAGAATTATTCAGCACTTCAAAATTAAGAATAAAGATTACATTTTATCTCATGAAGAAGGTATTCACGTTGTAAGAACCATTCTGTATGAATTAAAAGTAAAAGATAACTCCACCAGATTAACCAAATTGGCAAGTTACCAGAAACCTTTCTACAACATATATCATGTAGTCAATGGAGTGATTTTTTCAGGGTATGATTTCGATACCTTAAGTCCTTGGGCAATATATTTCGATGGTGCCGACTCTCACAAGTTGGAGTTTTTGGGAAAGCCTGATGAGGTAATTTTCAAAGAGGATATGCAAAATTAGTGTCTCCTGCTCTTTTTAAAGGCACTGGATTGTCGGGTCAAGTCCGACAATGACGAGCTCGTGGGGATTGGTGGGCGAAGGCAGTGTGAGGTGTATCATTACATCACAGCCTGAACTTTGTCGTACGGACAAGAGCCTACCCCATGGGGTACTCATGAGTTGCCCCTACACAGTCCCTGCAAACATTTAACTCTCTGGCTTTCGGCACACAGTGAGTTTGATTGGCCACTTTATTTTTTTCATGTGGTTGGTGTCACACCAGGCGAAGATGAGTTTTTGCGATAACTGACTAATCGGATTGCGTTGTTCCTGTTGAATATAATTTTGTGTTGCAGACCAACTGTTGAGATAACCTATAACCTGATCGAATGACCAGGTCTTTTCAACGTTAAAGTCTGGTGTAGGTACGGTTGCAAATGGGAATTGATAATCTGAAAAATGATTTTCCAAATCCTTGCGTTGGATTGGCCAATAATTACCTAAAATCTGATCATATAAATGCCGAACAACTGCGTCCACTTCCAGGTTAATTTCTAACAGCTGATAATTCCAAACTGCTAACACTCCGCCAGGGCGTAAAATTCTTTTCGCCTCAGCAAAAAATTTATCGATATCAAACCAGTGCAGCGCCTGCGCAACGGTTATGATATCCATACTTTCATCGGGAAATTTACACTGCTCGGCACTACCGACAAAATACTTAATGTTCTTACGTTGATGTGCATTTTCGAGCTGTCGAGTGCTAGTGTCGGAAGCATAAACTTTAGTGTAGTGTTGGGCTAAACCGATTGCAGCCTGTCCGTTGCCTGTCGCTACATCCCACGCATTCTCATGGTTATCGCTTAACATGGCGAGATAGTGGAACAGCTGATCCGGGTAGTCCGGACGATAGCGCCGATAATTTTCGGCATTTGAAGAGAAATTATATCCTTTATATACAGAATCCATCGTATACCCCACTCCTTTTCCTCTGGAAGCGTCGATTTAGCATGATTCGGTTGCAGAGTCGACAAGGCTTAGAATACCGTGGAATGTGACGAATTTCAAAAAGTATTACTGTGGGGAGTTTGCGCTTATTAGTAGGGACAACTCATGAGTTGTCCCTACAGGTGTAGATTTTAGAAACTGGTGTTACCAGAGGGCCAGTTGTGGCCCTTGGATAGGGATTAACGGGTGAATACCGGGCCCATACCATTCGCCCAGAAAATTACGCTGATGGCGAGCACAGCAACCACTAAAACCAGCGCTACCGTAAGGATCGAGTTAGTGAACAACATACCTCGATCTTTATCAATGTTCATCATGACCGGTGTTCCTGCAAACAATATTCGAAGCGCTAAAGCCACTGCCAATAGGGTCAATAAAGTATTCAACCACAACAACGGATAAGCGCTACTAATACTGATTAAGAATAAAGGCATGCAGGAATAGGCTATCAAGGTAAAACTATCATCAATAGTGGCTTTGGAGTCGTAGGTTTGGGCCATCCAGTGCACTAAGCGGGCGAAAATATAGAGTCCGACTAAAATGGCTATATAGGCGGCAACAGAAATCACAAAGGCACTTTGCCAAGTCAGCTTTACTGGCTCTTCATATCCAATTCGCCAGCCGCTATAAACCGCTCCAATAAATGCAAATGCCGGTGGCAATAATGCCATCCAGATAAGCATTCTTAGATAGACCTGCTTAACGGTAAACTTTTCTTCTTTCAGTTGCTCCCAAGTTTTTACTGGATTGTAAAGCACGTTAAAACGATTTTTCATTGCCCTGCCCCTTTAATTGTCCTTTCCGGTTTATTGAGAATTTATAGCCGTGTTAGTGATGACACTTCCCTCCGGCGAGGACACTTAATTTACTTAAATCGGTTATAGTCACTTCTTTATCTTTTATGGCAATCAAGCCGTTCTGTTGTAGTTTTGTGAAGAGACGGCTAACAGTTTCGACTGCTAAACCCAAATAATTAGCAATGTCACCTCGCGTCATGACCAAGTTGAAACAAGTGCGCGATAATCCACGTTTGCCGAAACGGCTGGAAAGGTTAAGCAAGAAAGCAGCCAAACGCTCATCGGCGCTTTTCTTGTTCAGTAACAGCATCAACTCTTGGTCATCGTGAATCTCTCGACTCATGACGCGAACCAGCTGCTGTCTCAAACCAGGAATTTCTCCCGACAACATTTCGAGCTTAGGATAAGGAATGGTGCAAACCATTGAGGTTTCCAGTGCTTTTGCCATGCTTGGATGCTTGCCGGAACTAATAGCATCAAGACCAATAATTTCACCCGCAAGGTGAAAACCCGTGATCTGTTCTTCGCCACTTTCGGAAATAGTATAAGATTTGATGCAGCCCGAACGAACCGCATAAATAGCATGGAATTCTTCACCGGAACGAAAAAGCATCTCATTCTTAGTGAGCGGCTTCTTACGCTGAATGATGCTGTCCAGATGTTCAACTTCTGACTCGGCCAGCATCACCGGCAAACATAACTGGTTGATACTACAACTTTGACACTTAATTGATGGCAATGCCATAAGATTCACACACCTTAAATATTTTCCCCAGTGTATTACATTCTGCCCATTTTTTAAATCAATTTAGGTGCAATCAGATTGCCTTAGAAAAGCTCTGAATGAGGTTAACTTCCTTAAAATAGGCGTCAAAAACCATGCAAATGTTGCGAATAAGCAAACGACCGGCATCATTAACCTGAATGCTATCCTCGTTCACATTGAGCAGTCCGTCTTCTTCAAAGCGCACTAGCGATTCCAGCTCTTCAGCAAAGTACTCTTTGAAGTTGATATTAAAGGCTTTTTCGATCTGGCTAAAGTCCAGTTTAAAATGGCAAATCAGTTGCATAATAACTTCACGGCGCAGCACATCATCATCCGTCAGGTAACAACCGCGCCACACCGGCAACTCACCAGCTTCAACTTTCTCGTAATACTCATCAAGGCCGCGCATGCTTTGACTATAGCTATTGCCAACCTGACCGATGGAAGACACGCCTAAACCGACTAAATCACATTCTGCATGAGTGGTATAGCCTTGGAAATTACGGTGCAAATCGCCTTCTTCTTGAGCCTGAGTCAATTCGTCATGTGGCAATGCAAAGTGATCCATACCGATATACACATAACCTGCTTCGGTTAGCTTTTTAATGCAGGACTCAAGGATGCGCAATTTTTCTGAAGCAGATGGCAAGTCATAAGAATTGATTCTGCGTTGTGGCTTAAAACGATGTGGCAAATGCGCATAGTTAAAGACTGACAAACGGTCAGGAGCCATGGTTATTATTTTATCGATCGTTTCATTAAAGCTCTCAACTGTCTGATGAGGCAAACCATAAATCAAATCGATATTGATCGAATTAAAGCCATGACGGCGTGCCTGTAATAATAAATGGCGAGTGTCTTCTTCTGGCTGAATACGGTTCACGGCTTTTTGCACTTCCGGATTGAAATCCTGAACACCCATGCTTAAACGATTGAAACCAGCATGAGCCAAACTAGCCATAGTTTTGTTGTCCACACTGCGTGGGTCAATCTCAATAGAGAATTCGCCATTGTCATCGTCAAACTCAAACAGCTCTCTTAATTTACTGACCAAGCCTTCAATCTGCTCATTCGACAGGAAGGTTGGTGTGCCACCGCCCCAATGGATCTGAGTCACTTTACGACCTTTAACATAAGGCGCAATCATTTCAGCTTCTTTAACCAGAGCTTTCAGATAGCGATCCGCTTTTGATTTATCCTTAGTAATCACTTTATTACAGGCGCAGTAGTAACAGATATTTTCACAAAACGGAATGTGCAAATAGAGCGACAATGGCTTGCCAACATTGGATGTTTTTAATGTCTCTTTAAAATCCTCAACGCCAAAATCATCGCTAAATTGCAATGCGGTTGGATAGGACGTGTAACGAGGGCCTGCGATGTTGTACTTTTCAACAAGTTCGCGGTTCCAGATTGACGATTTAGGCATGGCCTGCACCTGTTTTGCTTTACGATGGATACAGGATAGGCAATTTAATAAGCAAGAGGATTGATCTAGATCAACCGGATTTGAGTCAGCTTATTTATTTGTAATTCAATTGGTTATAAAGATGTATTTTTTATGCTTTTTCTAATGCTTGGGGCTGCTTCGGGTTACTTTTTATGTCCTGAAGGGATAACTTGAAAGACTCTTATTGGGCGTTTTTTCCTCAGGATCGATCTGCTATTGATAAATGTCAGTCTTTTAAAGCCACTTTTCCGAAGCTAGTGTTGCGAATGATCCATTTCTGTTTGCATCTGATGATGCTGATGGCCAGCCTGTCCGTTCGACATTTTAGTAACTGCTTGATAAATATAGAAGCTACCCCAGAGAATGAATAGCAAACCAAAGACAGCACGTACCTTTGGGTTACGAAAGACATTGACCAGCTTGTTGCTAAACACACCTACTGCAAACATGGCTGGCAAAGTCCCTAGGCCAAAGGCCACCATGCTGCTGAGGCCCCCCAGGGCAGTGCCAGAGGTGCTGGCCATGGCCAGAGCACTGTAAACCAGTCCACAAGGTAACAACCCCCATAGCAAACCGACTACTGCAGCTTGATGAAATTTCTTGATGGGTAGAAAACGGCTTTGTACCGGCGAAACTTTTTTCCACAACTTGCGACCAATCGTCTCAAAGTAAATCAAGAGATTCTGCCAACTTAATAGATAAAAGCCCATCATGATCAACATGATGCCACCCAGCACGATTAATACAGGAAAGTTAGTCCACTTGCTAAACAAGTAACCAAAACCACCAGCCAAAGCACCGAGGATACCGTAACTGAATACACGAAAAATTTGATAGGTGAATGACAGGCGAAGTGACTTGTCTTTATCAATACCGGTATTCAGTGCAACGGTTAAGCCTCCACACATACCAATGCAGTGAGTGGATCCTAAAAAGCCCATGGCGAAGGCTGAAACCAGAGCAGTTAAAACCTGTTCGCTGATCATGACTTGTCCTCTATGTGCTTATCGCCTTTCTCCGTCGATTGATCAGAACTGGAATTCTCATCACCGCTTTCTTCAACCTTCTCTTCTAACCCTTTTTCTTCAAAGAGAATGCGACTCGCTTCTTTATCCAGATCGGAATATTGATCAGAATTTACGGCCCAGAAAAAGATACCTATGGCGACAGCTAACAGCACTAAGGTGAGTGGTATTAATAAATAAATCGCATCCATAATTAACTCATGACCTGTTTGCTTTCACGTTTAAGCTTCAATGAATTGAGCACCACTACAATCGAGCTGAGAGACATACCAATGGCGGCCAGGTAAGGTGGAATATAGCCCATTGCCGCGAACGGGATCATGACCGCATTATAAGCCAATGCCCAGCTAATGTTCTGTTTGATCACTGACTGGGTTTGACGGCTTTTCTTCAAAACAAAAGGAATATCCAATAAATTTTCCGATAATAAATAAGCATCGGCTGTGGTGCGTGTTAAGTCTGAAGCTTTGGCCATAGCGATCGACGAATCTGCAGCGGACATCACTGGTGCATCATTCAGTCCATCGCCAACCATCAATACACGTGCTCCATTTGTCTGCAACGACTTTACATACGATAACTTCTGCTCGGGAAGCATCGCATGACTCCAAAGCTCAATCCCCAACTGCTTAGCGACCTTTTCAGTTTGTTCGCTGGGATCGCCACTTAGAATGTGCAGTCGATACCCTTTTGCTTTTAGTTGCTCAATCATGGACTTGGCCTGCTCCCGAATTTTATCGGTTAACACAATATGTGCTACTAGCTTTTGTCCATCATAGAGCCACAAACCACTATCAGAAGGTAACTCAATAGTAGCCCCACAAGACTCGATAAACTGCCGGTTTCCAAACCAATAATTTTGCCCATTAATTTTTCCGGACACTCCGGCAAAGGAATGATGTTCGATATCATTGGCAACAGTATCTTTAGACTGGTATTGATAAAAAGCTAGAGCGATAGGATGTTCAGATTGTGCTTCCAGTGCTGCAATGTTTGCTAATACCTGCTCCTTGGAACAGTCAGCTAACAACTCGACTTTATCAACGGTAAAAGTCCCTTCGGTCAGGGTTCCAGTCTTATCAAAAATAACATCGGTAATATGGCTGGTATTTTGTAAAAAGTGCTGTCCTTTAATGAGTACGTTCCGCTGATTGTGGGCCAAAGCACCACAGGTCATGGCAATCGGAGTAGCTAAACCAAGCGCGCACGGACAACTTACAACTAACACTGAAAGCGTAATCCACAGCGCTTCCTGCGGTTCATGACGCAGCCAATACAAGGCTACTACCGCGGCGAGCAACAAAATAAATAGTACGAAATAACGTGCAACCGTATCGGCCAGCAAGCCAATTTTAGGTTTTTCCAGCAGCGCCGCTTCCTGCATACTCAGTAGCTTTGCCCAATAACTGTTGCTGGTGTTGCCAGAAACTTTAATACGAATAGCCTGATGCGTATTGACGCTACCGGCCATCACCATCTGCCCTTGGTGTTTATTACGTGGCAGAAATTCGCCGTTGAGCATGGCTTCGTTGACTTCAGCCTGCTCGGTAATTAGTTCCCCATCAATAGGAACGGTTGCACCGGGACGAATCAGAATCTCATCACCCTGTACTAACTTCTTTAGCGAAACCATCTTGCCCTCAGCCACACTTCCTTCAATTTTTTCGGCATAGACCGGCAAACTGTTTTGACCTTTATAGACTTTTTCGCTGACCTGCTGACGTGCTCTAAACTCCAGGTAGCGCCCAATCAGTAGGAAGAAGACAAACATGGTTACCGAATCAAAATAGACTTCACCGGTTTGCGTAATCACTGCCCAGATGCTCGCCCCGTATGCTAGAAACAATGCCAAGGTAATCGGCACATCCATGTTCAGACGGAACTGTCTCAATGATTGGATAGCGCTAAAATAAAAAGGGAATCCAGCATAGAATAAAACTGGGGTGGCAATAAAAAAGCTTACCCAACGCAAGAAGTGACCATGCTGCTGATTAACCTCATCCCATGCGCCAAGATATAAACCTACCGCATACATCATGACCTGCATCATGCCCAGACCGGCCATGCCTAAACGACGTAACCAGCTTTTCTGCTGTTTGATATTGATGGCCAAAGCTTGTTCAGGCTTATAAGGCAACGCCGCATAACCAAGTTGATGCAGACGTTTTAAAATACTGCTTAGCTCGATCGTTTCAGGCTGCCATTGAAGATTAATGGTTTGAGCCGCCACATTGACTTGCACACCAGTCACTCCCGACAACTTTCTTAAGGTTCGCTCAATCAGCCAGGCACAGGCACTACAACGAATCGATTCGGATAATAAAATGATGGAGGAAGACTGGTCAGTTGCAGAATTTTCTTTTTGAGTTATTAGATACTCAGCCTGAATATCTTCTTCGTCAAAGGCGATTAGTTCGGGGGGTAACTCCTGGTCAGGACGAATAGCCTGCTCGGTTCTAAACTGATAATAATCGGTTAGGCCATTATCAACGATAGTTTCTGCCACCGAATAACAGCCAGCACAACAAAACTCTCGCTCTTTATTAAGCACTTCAAGTGTCTGATGATAATTTGCCGGAATAGGCAGACCACAATGAAAACACTCGCCACGGACTTTTGCGTCCATATCAATAACCCAGTGTTAATTCACGCTTAGTGGGTAATATCCATATTTGTTCCAGTTCCCATTCATCTCCGTACGGGCGTAAAGTGACATGCCATTTACCTTGCGTATCTTTTTCTGACCCATCATTGGTTAACTCTGCAAAGTAAACACCATTAGCATTTTGTTTTAATGCCAGAGAAAAATCACGCTCTTCTAAAGTTGCATGGCGGAAATCTAAAAACAGACTATCACCGATTGGTTGATTTGATGCTAATTGGATTTCTAAGCGTCGCCCAGTCAGATCGATATCGGCACGAATTCCCATCTCTTTTGCCAGCTGACGCTTTTCCAGAACCTGATTTATCGCCAAACCCTGTTTGTAATAATCATCTTTGACCATACTTGCTGGATTGTTGACGGCAATCGTAACTAACAATATTCCAGTCACCACCGAGCTGGCGGGAATGGCAATAACAAACCAGGGCCAAAATTGTTTATACCAGGGTTTAGTGTCTTGTTCTTGCACTTGATTCATGTAGGTTCCGCGCGATTAGCGTCTTTTAACAGGGCCAATAAAATTGGTCGATTGATTAATTGCTATGGACTCGTCATCCACGCTTTGCATACGAACTGTCAGCTTCTCAGTAGTACCAGTTAAATTAAATGGGTCAATCGATACACGCACCGGAACTGTCATGGCAGCGCCAGCAGCCACAGTAACTGTTTTTGGCCCCTGATACACCAGCTCAGAATGACCGGTAATATCAATAGTAAAAGTGTGTTCTGCTTGATCTTTATTAACGATTCTTAGATTGTAAATATTCTCGATGAAGCCTTCAGCAGTTGTTAAATATAATCGGTTACGGTCTTTAATGATGTCGAGTTCTAACGGTGTACGCAACCATACTGCCAAAACAAAAATCAAGCTCATTAACAGTAGCACGGCTCCATAACCAATGGTCTTACCGCGTATTAACTTAACCTCTTTACCGTTATCGCGATTTTCCGTGGTGTAACGAATCAGTCCCGGCTCATAGCCCATCTTATCCATCACTTCATCACAGGCATCAATACAGGCAGCACAAGCGATACATTCGTACTGCAAGCCATCACGGATATCGATACCGGTTGGACAAACATGAACACATTGCAAGCAGTCAATACAATCGCCTAGCCCTTTCGCTTCATATTCTTCCTTGGGCATATCTTTTTTACGTGGCCCACGGTCTTCACCGCGCTCTTCATCATAGGCAATGATCAGCGTGTCTTTATCAAACATCGAGCTTTGGAAGCGCGCATAAGGACACATATAAATACAAACCTGTTCGCGCAACATGCCAGCATTGCCCCAGGTTGCAAAGCTGTAAAACAGAACCCAGAAAGTTTCCCAAGGCCCTGTACTCAGGGTCAGTATTTTATCGGTGAGCTCTGTGATTGGCGTGAAATAGCCAACGAAGGTATAACCAGTAAAGAGTGCAAAGACTATCCATAAAGTATGCTTGAATAGTCGCTTACGAATTTTTTCAAAATTCCACGCCTGCTTATCAAGCTTAAGTTGCTTGTTTCTATCGCCTTCCGCTAAACGCTCCATCCAGATAAAGACTTCAGTCCAGACCGTCTGTGGGCAGGCATAACCGCACCATAAACGACCAGCCACTGTGGTAAAAAAGAACAGCGCCATGGCGGCGATGATTAATAGCAACGTCAGGAAAATAAAATCTTGTGGGAAAAACGTTAGCCCGAACAAATGAAATTTTCGCGCAGGGAGATCAAATAGAACGGCCTGCTGACCGTTCCAACTTAACCAGGGTAGACCATAATACAGGCCAAGCAACAACCATACAGACAAGACCCGGAGGTTATTAAAACGCCCCGACACTCTCTTCGAAAAA
>JAPHRL010000168.1 GCA_026195755.1 Kangiella sp.
ATGGCCTGGAGCTGTGAAGGAAGAAGTTGCACCACCACCCGGGCCAGTTACAGCGTGTAAATCAATGTTGTGAGGCATTTTTGAAGAAGGATGATTAGAAAGATGGAACTCAATCTCATCTCCTTCTTTAACACGAATGAAACTTCCAGGAACAGTACCACCGAAAGACCAGTAAACGTATTCAACACCATCTGCCATGGTGCCAACCTTTTCGACTGTTTCCAGTTCAACGACCACCTTGGCATTATGATCACGCTCAATAGCAGGTGGAACCTCTGGAGGTGATGTTAAAATTGCCTGCTCAGTTGGTAGGTCTTTTGCCATCGCACCATTTATTAAGCTTAAAGTTGCTAAACCTAATAAAGTTTTCTTAAACAATTTATTCTTTAACATGGAAAGATCTCCTAGAATTACTTTTAACCAATATAACAAATACTTATTTTGAGGTTAGTATGAAGCAATGGTTAATCTACTAATTGATCTAGATCAGTATAATTATCGATGCCAATAAAACAGACCGAGCATTGCTTTTCGCTTGATATGCCATACTAGACATATGTCCCTTCCAAAAAACTAAGCTATTGATTGTTTTAACTAAAAATGACACTGATAACTGTGAACAAACTCACTGGATGAGTAAAAACCCTAGTTTTCCTAGGGTTATATGAAGAAAGGAAGACTAGCAAAAAGAGGAAAGAGTAACCATTAATTGAACTTATCAGATGCAGTGTATCTTAAAGCCATATATTAGACATATCTTATTTAGTGGGTTGTGCTTTTTTCTTTTTCCAATTAGCAGTTAACTCCTGAGCAGGAACTGGTTTGCTATATAGATACCCCTGGGCTACATCGCAGCCAAGACCGTTTAAAAACTCAGCTTGCGACTCCTCTTCAACACCTTCAGCAACGGTTTCAAGCCCAAGTGATTTAGCTAGTTGTACAATAGCTTTGCATATCACTTCATCATTGGTATCAGTCCCTATATCTTTGATAAAGGAGCGATCAATTTTAAGGCGATCGAGTGGTAAGCGCTTGAGATAAGCCATACTGGAATAACCGGTTCCAAAATCATCCACCGCAAGCTTAACTCCCATTTCTTTAAATTCAGCCATCGCGATTGAAGCCTGCTTAGGGTCTTGCATAATGGTTGACTCTGTTAGTTCAAGGAATAAGCGTTCAGGTGCTACACCGAAATCTTTTAACACTTCTTTTACTTGCTGTGGTAATTGACCACTCTCAATCTGATGAACAGAAATGTTGACTGACAGGCTACCAACCTCTACCCCATCTTTACCCCACTCTATCATCTGCCGACAAGCTTCCTGTAGCACCCACAATCCTATATCACCGATTAAACCGGCCTCTTCTGCCAAAGGAATAAATTTAAACGGCGGAATTAGCCCCATCGTCGGGTGCTGCCATCGCACCAAGGCTTCCACGCCAACCATTTTTAAATCGGTAAAATCAATTAGTGGCTGATAATGAAGAATTAACTCATTGCGCTCAACAGCCATCCGCAGTGCATTTTCCAACATAAGGTCTTCATGCATCCCTTCAGACAAGCGGTCATTAAAAAACTCAAATCGATTACGCCCGGCACTTTTTGCGGAATAGCGCGCAATTTCAGCGTTTTTTAGTAAGGTATCAGGATCGCGACCATCTTCGGGATAAATGGCAATACCAATGCTGGCGGTGATCATCAGCTCATGATCGTCGACTCTTAGCGGAGCAGCAAAGCGTTTGAGAACTTTGCGAGCAATTTTGGAAACCCTGTTAACATCAATCTGTTCATTAATAACCAGTACAAAATCATCACCACCAATACGAGCCAGAGTGTCATCCACCTTTAAAATATGTTTTAGCCGTTCCGCAACACGTAAAATAACCGCATCACCCACCTGGTAACTAAGCGTTTCATTGATCTTTTTAAAGCGGTCGATATCAATGCTTAAAATCGCAAAATTTTCATTAAATTGTTTGCTGCGCTCGATAGCCTCTTCAACACGCTCATGTAACTTCTGGCGATTGGGCAGATGTGTGAAAGGATCATACTGAGATAAAAATACCAGCCGGTCTTCTTTTTCATAAATGTCCGTCAAGTCACTCCATGAGCCTACAATTTCCACATGACCATCGACGCTATTTGCCAGTAACTGTAACTCATCCCGGATGTAGCGAACCCTATCCTCACTATCCAAAATTCGATACTCATAAACCACATGACCTTTTTCAAAGATTCCGCCAAACTGCTCTACAGTCTTTGAACGATCATCTTCATGCAGAACACTCTTCCACCAATTAATGTCATATAGCTCTTCCGGCTTATAACCGAACAGGCGTTTGACATTGGCGCTAACCCAAACCGGCTTAAAGCCACCCTCTTCCATCACCAGCTGATACAATACAACCGGGCTAGCTTTTAGCAGATGATTAAAACGAACATTTGTTCGGCTTAAAGCTTTAGTCCGCTTCTGAACCTGCCAGCGCAATAATCCAGTCACACCAAACATAATTAATATCATGGTGCCACCGATGATCAAGGCCCACAGTAATAATTTGGGAATGACCGGCTCCTGTATCGGAACCATGGTACTTTTTAGAGCTTCAAAATAGACTGAGTCAGGATCGGCTCTCCAAATCTCAATATTCTTATCAATCGCTTTTAATAAATCATGATTCTTTCCGCTCGCAGTCACATAAAATAGGCTGGCCGGATTGAGCATGATTGGCGTTTCTTTTAAATTAAACTGGGGGCCGTGAATATCAGCAAACTGAACATTGGTA
>JAPHRL010000308.1 GCA_026195755.1 Kangiella sp.
AGATTCGTCAAAGAAACGATCGCTCAAAACAATCAATTTTGGAATATGGTATGAAGCCCACAATAAAAATTAAACTGGTCACTTTGGCACTATTATCGCTTGGCACCTTGGCTGCTAATGCGAATACTGACCTTCTAGATGTTTACCAGGACGCTCTGAAAAATGACCCGCAATATAAAATCAGCGAAGCGAACTTACGAGCTACTGAACAAGGTGTGCGCATCAACCGCTCAAGCTTGCTACCTCAAGTCAGCGCATCGGCAACAAAAGGACGAAGTGATAATGACTACTCAGGCCAGGGTCTTGATGGCAGTCCTTCGGACCCTTTTAATAATACGGTAGACTCAACAACCTATCGCGTACAGTTAAGCCAATCATTATTCGACTGGAGCCAATGGGTTGCTTTGGAGCAATCTGAGCTGCGCGTACGAGCCTCAGAACTTAACCACGCTGCTAGTTTGCAAGACCTGATGACCCGCACGGCCCAAGCTTATTTCCAGACTCTTAGTAGCAAAGAAGTATTAGAAGCTATAGGCTCGGAAAAAAGAGCCCTACAGAAGCAACTCGATTTGACTCGCGAACAGTTCGAGTCTGGTCTTTCAACTGCTACAGACTTCCTGGATGCACAGGCAAACTTCGATCAGGCTCAGGTCAATGAGCTTGTCGCTGAAAACGAATACAACAACGCCAAGGAAGCTTTACGGGAAATCACTGGCCAATACTACTCTGAGCTTGAGTCAACCAGTAATGAGATTACATTAACTCCCCCCAGTCCCGACAATATCGATGACTGGGTACGTGCAGCGCATGAAGCTAACTTAAGCCTTAAAGCAAAACAATTTGACGTTAGGGTCGCTCGCCAAGAAGTAAAACGTAATCGAAGTGGACATTATCCAACAGCCGATCTTAGTGTCAGCTACTCCGATCAAGAAACTGAAACTGATCGTTACTTTCCGATCCAAAACATTGATCAAAATACCTTGAACATGCAGGATGGGTATCAAGCGGGTATAACCGTCACCATACCACTATTTTCAGGCTTTAGAACTTCTGCTCAAACTGAACAGGCTAAACAAAACTACTTACGTGCAACACATGAGTTGGACCAAAGAGATAGATTGGTCCATAAAAATGCCAGTATGGCGTATACCAACCTTCAAACTTCCATAAAATCATTTGAAGCTAATAAGCGTGCCTATGAATCTAGCTTAAACTCACTAGAGTCAACTCAAGAAGGCTATCAGGCTGGTACACGAAATATAGTGGATGTTTTAATTGCAACCCGCTCTGCCTACTCTGCACAGCGCAATATGATTCGCGCAAAGTATGATTACCTGATCAGTAGCTTACAATTAAAAGCGGCAGCTGGGACATTAACGGAGCAAGATTTGAGCGCAGTAAATAATTTATTAAATCAGTTCTAACCAATATTCAACATTCAATATTCTTTTATTATTCAACCAGTTGGTGTTATTAAGTCTTATTTTATCTTTAACTTAGTTCATAAATAGGACTCAATAACACTGACAGTCTTGTCTAAAGCTCCGCGGTTATGCTCAATTATTTGTGATGCCTGAGCTCCCATTTCTACAGCCTTGGAAGGGTTTTGCATCAAGCCTGTTACCACTTCTGCAAGTTCAACTTCATCCCCCACCATGTGCGCTCCGCCTGACTCTATAAGCTCACAAAAGATTTCGTTAAAGTTGAATATATGCGGCCCGGTTAAGACTGGCTTAGCTAATATCGCCGGTTCGATAGGGTTGTGACCACCAATTTCAACAAAGCTTCCACCGATCCAGGTAATGTCAGAGATATTAAAGGCTTTCATCATTTCACCCATGGTATCACCCAGTAAAACATGTACACCAGGGCTCCAGCTTCCTGGCTTTGAACGGCAGGCCATTTTAAAGCCAGTCTCTTCTATTAATCGAGCAACTTGTTCAAAGCGTTCAGGATGACGTGGTACTATGATTAAACGAGCATTGGGTACTCGACTGCATACTTGTCGATGAGCCTTGAGTATCAGTTCATCTTCCCCTTTATGAGTACTTGCAGCAATCCAGACAGGTTGATTGTTCCATTCAGGGTAATACTCATGATCACGAAAACTTGGAACATCAATATCAAATTTGATATTACCTGAGACGATTGACTTCCTTTCTTTCAAGCCTATTCTTTTAAAACGCTCTGCATCCAATTGATTAACTGCTAATACCTTGACAAAAGCATCCATCATTTCTTCTGCCAGAGAATAAACTTTTTCATACTTTTGAGCAGAACGTTCCGACAGGCGACCATTGGCTAAAATAACAGGTATCTGCTGCTGCTTCAGATGATGCAACCAATTGGGCCATAATTCTGTTTCCATAATGACCAATAACTTAGGTCGGGTACGACGAAGAAATCGCTTTATGGTTCCCGGCAGATCGCATGGCGAATAATGATGTGTAACTTTGCCACCAAGACCATTTTGAATTTGCCTCGCACCAGTTGGCGTTGTGGTGGTAACAATGATGTTTAATGTGTCATCTTTGGCAAGTAACTTCTTTATAATAGCAATCGCCGCATTTGACTCACCCATTGAAACGGCATGAAACCATATGCTTTCTTTCTGTTCCTTTCTAACGATCCCAAAACGCTCTCTCAAAGGTTCTCTGTATTGGGGGGGTTTAAAACTTTTATAAACCCAGCGCACACATAACAAAGGCGCGGCTAAAATGTACAATACTGTATAAAAATAACGTAACAATTAACTGTCTTCCTTATTGACCAGGATCTACCGATCCGACTATGACTTACTTTTTTGTGCTCTCAGCTTTCGAACTTCTTTGGGATCGGCAATGAGAGGACGATAAATTTCAACTCTATCACCATCATGCAATGTATCTGTAAGCTTTGACAGTTTGCTGAAAACTCCCACTTTATTTTGTCTTAAATCGATTTCTGGATACAGTTCAACAATACCGGACTGATGTATAATCTCTTCTATTGTTTGTGAAGCATCGACTTCAAGAGAAAGTAATGTCTGCTTATCAGGTAAAGCATAACAAACTTCCACTTTGATTTTGCCCTGGCTGTTCATTATGTATAGACCTCTCGCGCTCTTTTTGAGAAAGCGTCCACAAATGACTCCGCCATTTGATTAAATACAGCGCCGAAAGCCAGATTAGTAAGTGGATTAGAGAACTCAAACTTAACCACTAACTCAATTTTGCAGGCAGAATCACCTAAAGCGTCAAAAGTCCACTGCCCGCTTAGATGTTTAAATGGTCCTACAACTAACTGCATAGCGATACTTTCAAAGGGTTGGTTAATATTCTGAGTAGTGAACTCTTTTGCAAAACCGCCTTTTGCTACCGATAGCGTTGCAGTGACAGTATCGTCAGTACGCTCTAGAACCTTGGCATCATTACAATTCGGCAAAAACTCGGGATATTTCTCGATATCATCCACTAGATCAAACATTTGTTTAGCCGAAAAAGGTAATAGCGCTTGTCGCCGAATAGTTTTCATGACCAAAAAGGCAAATAATCAGGTTTAAAAGTGCGGCAATTGTAACACTGCCCCCCCCTGAAATACCAACTATTGAGCAATAGCACCCAGACACCTATAATGCGGTCTAACTTTGCAATAACTCCACACAGGATCCACATTGGCCAAAAAAAAGGGCAAGCCATCAGGCAACACCATTGCGCTCAACAAGCGCGCACGTCATGACTACTTCATCGAAGATACTTTCGAAGCAGGCCTTGTTCTACAGGGCTGGGAAGTCAAAAGCATACGTGCAGGCAAAGTAAACCTTGCTGAGAGCTATGTTCTACTCAAAAACGGTGAAGCTTTCCTCTTTGGTTGCCACATCACGCCACTATTATCAGCTTCAACCCATGTGGTTGCCGATCCAACTCGGACCAGGAAATTACTGCTGCATGATCGTGAAATAGCGCAGTTATTCAGAGGGGTTGAACAACAAAGCTACACCGTAGTTGCTTTAGCAATGTACTGGAAGAAAAACCGCGTAAAGCTAGAAATTGGTTTGGCTAAAGGTAAAAAGCTACACGATAAACGGGCAACTGAAAAAGATCGAGAGTGGAATAAAGCAAAAGAGCGCATAATGAAACGCCATTAAAGGATGTTTCTACTCACATAAAATACGTGTAAAGTAGTTGGTCCATGCAATTGTGGCATAACCCACATCATGCACAAAAACGGTTTGTTATTATGCGAACAGTTCGGTAGGGTCTTGATTTATAAGCTTTTAAATCATGAGTAAGAATATTGAACATTCAGTATTCACCCACAAGAAAAGGTATTATCACTTGAAAGGTTACAGCACCATTTTTCTAGCATTGGCTTTAACAGGTTGCTCTTTTGTTGAAGATAGAAGTAACCAGCCTGTTGAAATCATTGATGTCAGCGATGGCACCCGTTCGGGTACGATGCGCAACAGCAAACAGCAATCGGAGACGATTCAGTATACTGTTCGCTCCGGTGATACTTTAGGCTCAATTGCAAAAAACATGCTCGGCAATGCACAGCGCTACTTGGAGATTGCCAAACTTAATAATATTGAGCCCCAAGCTCCCATCTATGTTGGCCAACAATTACAGCTTCCAAGCAAGGGGCTGATTCTAGTCAAGCCCAAGACGACTCAACAAATAGCCACTAAGCCTGACAAGTCAGCTGAAAGCAAAGCTCAGCCCTCTGAAATGGACAGCTTACTTTCACAACAACGCTACTACGATGCAATTGAATACGCTCGAGCCCAGGAAGACCTATCTGATAACAATGAGCTACAGGAAAGACTCATCATAGCTACCCAAAACCAGGTCCGACTGTTCCGTCAGGAAGGGCTTACCGGTGAAGCGGAAGAATTATTACAATTGCTCATCGACGACGGTCGATTATCAGAGTCCAGCCAGCAAATTTTATACTCTAACTTGGCAGCACTTAACGTTGAGCAAGACTTAGTAGAAGCCAGACAGCTTGCTGACCGACAAGAATTTGATGACTCCTATGACATCTTGCTTAGTGCCTGGCAGGTATCAGGAACAGAACTTGAGTCTAACGCCTTATTCACAGGAACCCGCAATAAAGTCAGTGAACATTACCACCAAAATGCACTTCAACTTTACCGTAATCAAGAGTTAGACGAAGCGCTAATTTATTGGGACAAAATTTTGGCCATAAATCCATCCGATGATTTGGCATTAGTTTATAAAGATCGAGTTAAATCCTTACAAGCAAAACTTGATTCTTTATAAAGTACCTTTCTTTACCACCAGTAAGCACAAAAAAAGCTGTCTTGAGACAGCTTTTTTTGTGCTTAACATTATGCAACTGCAAAAACTAATCGCTATCCCGACCTGATTTTTTTTCAGCTTTAGACTCGGGTTTATCTTGCCCAATTATCATCGTTTTATCTAAATCAGTTATGGTTTCGAGCAAGCCCGGATCTGGGTTAGTGCTAATATATTGCGTCTGAGTTAAACCAGCTAATTTCTGTGAGAGGTCATTAACCTCTTGTTGCAAACGTCCAACCTCATCATGAGTATTAACTTTTAAAATATCAGCCTGGCCGTGGTTTCTAAGCTCTCGAATAACGTGTCGAGTCTCATTGACACGTTGAATAAAACGATTTGCCAGCCAATACACACCGGAGAACACTGCTAACATAATTAAAAACATCCAAATTATCATAGCCAATAACGATGACTGTGTAGCGCTTTTCAAGTTGCTTCGGCTAATGGCTATAAATGCATTACCTATGACTTTATCCTGATACTTGATTTGCGAGTCAAAAAGAACCACTTCCTGATCATAGTCGGTTAAATTAGAATATATTTGAGCATCTGATGTCTTCTGCTGTATTTGACTTGCAGGAGGTAATAAGAATGGCTTGCTAATTTGCTCGGGCTGACTGCTACTCTGTACGATACCATCCTTGTCACGGATTGAAAGATGCTGTATTTGGGAATTATCAGCAATATCCCGCGTCAACTCCTGTAAGGTAATACGCTCTTCAAGCAATAGAGGCTCTCTGGTTTCCTGAGAAATGATTTGCACCATTGAGTTTCCATAATCGAAAACCAATTGATTCATTAGCTGGTTCTGTTTGTTATAAACCCAAGCCATACCAAGAATCATAACCAGTAAAACCACAGCCGATAAGCTAATAGCCCAACGTGCCCGCATCGAAACAAAACGAATGCCCGCCAGGCCCTCTTTATTTTGAGTTAACTCCTTGGAAAGCGTTTCAATTTCTTCCAGTAACTCATCGCTTGTAGCATAACGGTGATCAGGATTCTTTTGCAGCAAACGAAAAATAATACTTTGCCACATAAAGCCCTGTTCAGAAACAATATTAATAGGTTGGGGATTTAAATGTAGAACTGCCTGCATCATGGCAGCATAATTTGGTGCCTGAAATGGAAGCTCCCCTTTCGTAACCTGATACAGAATCACGCCCAGTGAATAAAGATCCGTTTTAAAGTCTACACTATGCCCTGTAATTTGCTCAGGTGACATATAGGCTGGTGTGCCCATGATTTTATCTTTACTTTTACCGCCTTCATCCTCAAGAAAGAGATGCTCGACATGAGCAATACCAAAATCGGTAATTTTGAAACGCCGCCCACCATCAACAACCAGAATATTATCAGGCTTTAAATCTCGGTGAATCACACCATTTTGATGCGCATAATCAAGAGCCAAAGTTAGCTGTTTTGCCAGATCAGAGGCCTGCTCTAAAGTGAAAGTACCATGTTTCTGTAAGTAATCATCAAGATTTTCACCTTCCAATAACTCCATGGCAATAAAAGGTCTTTCTTGCCAAATTCCGACATCATAAATAGTCACGATCCCAGGATGCCCTAGTCGACCAGCAGCTTTTGCCTCTCGTAGAAAAAGCTCACGATACTCCTCTTTCTCCACCAATTCGTGTTTTAAGAGCTTTATCGCGAGCATACGGCCGATTTCAGGGTCTTCTGCCTGATAAACAACAGACATTGCCCCGCGGCCGATTTCTTTGACCAGTTTATAGCGCCCTATGCGCAATTCATTATCTTCAATCATTGATGATTACAAGAACAACCAGGCGAGCACCCCTAGCAAAATAACCGCAGCCACACCTAATGCCCCTATCAACATCCAGTTCATCTCTTCTTTTTCTTCCTGCAGCTGTGCCTCGTTGCTATCCACTAAAGTAAAGAGAAATTCTGTATGACCAACTTGAATTCTGTCCCCAAAAGATAAAGTACGCTCAGAAACCTTTTCACCATTAACAATGGTGCCATTAGACGATAATAAATTAAGAATACGCCACTGCCCTTCAGAGAAAGTAATCTGAGCATGGGTTGAAGACGCAGCCGGATCGTATAAAGTCACGCTATTACCCTTTCCTCGCCCAATAACATTTTTACCATATTCTAATAAAAAGGCTTGGCCTGCATGAGGCTTGGTCGTTGCAAGTAGAGCAGGAACTTTCGTTCCATCATCTTCCAACTTTTGAATTTCCTCTTTGATCATCCTTTCTACTTGACTCGAATCGAAGACCAATGTTCCTTGTGGCCCCGCTTTATCTTCACGATACTCAGACTTTTGTTGTGAAGGATTTTTCTCAGAAGACATACCTACCTCACATTAACCTAATTTAAGGATTGTTTTGATTTTTGTTATAAACTTTTCGACTGGAGTTACTTTCTTCTTCGGCTTAGGTTCTGCTACTGGAGAAGAAATCAGCATTAAAGAAATATTATCGCTCCCCCCATTCTTACATGCTAACTCTACCAAATACTCAACCTTAGCCTGATTATCTCTAGGAAGCTTCAAAGCTGCAATAATTTCTTGCCTCGAAAGCTCTTCGTAAAGACCATCACTGGCCAATAACAAAGATTCACCATAGTCCCACTCACGCTTTAAAGAACCGATATTCAGCTGGTTTTCGTTCTCAATACCTAAGCATTGCGTTATCACGTGACGCTTAGGGTGAGTTTTAACCTCACTCTGCTGTAACAAACCGGCATTTACCAGTTTTTGAACCAAAGTATGATCTTCAGTTAACTGAGTTAATTCACCCGTTTCCTGATTCCATAGATAAGCACGGCTATCACCTACCCATGCAACTTCGTAATCAGAGCCATTGGATTGCACTGCAACCACAGTTGCTCCACGATCCTCTTGCTCATGACGATTATAAGCCTTGATCACCGAGTGAGCGGAATGAACCGCACTATGTAAATTGAACCCCTTAGAAATCGACTTCGAAATTTCTTCAACTGCGTATTGACTCGCCTGCTCGCCTTGTTTTAGACCGCCGACACCATCTGACAGAAGCCACAATCCCAACTCTGAGGATGCAAAAACCTTGTCATCATTATTCTGGCGCGACATCCCCTTATGCGACAGCATGGCATACTGTATTTTGGACGTTTGTATATTGCTCATTGTCCCTCCTGTTGCTCCAAAGGAGTGTAGCCGTTTGTTCTCAAAATGAATGTTAACCAAGCCACAATTTATCTTGAGCTACCCCCTTGATATTAATGTACTTAACCCAATAATACACTATAATGGAAAAGAATCTGGGGACGATTTGGATTCGACGTGGATTACGAAACTCCAGGTGCATGCCGAGATGTCAGCGAATCTCGTAAAATCAAAGCTGAAACTTAATAGTTGCAAACGAAGACAACTACGCTTTAGCCGCTTAAGGCTAACTGTCTACTCTGAGCGTCCTTGGTAGGAGCTAGACAGTCAATACAGGGACTCGCAGGTAACTGTGCTCGGCAGCCAACTGTTAAACTTTCCTCGAGACCGTCTTTGAATGCCTGCCCATCGGCACGTCAAAGATTAAAATAATGATGGACCTAAGCATGTAGACCCTCGAGCAGAGGATTCGCGGACGCGGGTTCGAAACCCGCCGTCTCCACCAATACAAAACCTCAACTCGCAAGAGTTGGGGTTTTTTATTGGCTATAGATAGTTGGTTTTGGAGCCGCGGAGAGGGCGACCGCCAGGGCAGCTAATGCTCCATACATTAGCAATGCATTCCCCACATCCATGTGGGTCAAATACGGAAGTGCAGAAAATGCAGGAGCAATTTTCTGCGCGCAAACATTTAGCTCGGAACAATTTTTGACAGCTTTAGCTGGCCTGAGCGTAGCGAAGGCGAGGCTCAAGGATGAGCCGAGCAATCCCCGCCGTATTCCCAATTGATAAAAGGGCGAACCCAGTTCGCCCTTACAATGATTATCGGTTTGCTCCAACCCCATAGGATGGGTTAGGCAACAGCCGTAACCCATCAAACTAGTAGCTCGATGGGTTACACTTCGTTAACCCATCCTATGATTCTCTTGTAGCTACGGGAGCAATCAAATCTCAACGTCTGACAATTTTTGCAACCGTCTCATCAACCTTATTAATATCACCTACTTCCTGAAAAACAATTCGCCCCTGCTCATCTAATAAGGTGAAAACATTGGAATGCGCAACCTCATTATCTTCGCTTTTCTTATAACGAATATTTAGCGCCATAGCGAGGCTTCTTACATCCTGTTTATCACCCGTTAGTAGAGTCCAGCGTTCTGGGTTTAACTTTCTTTTTTCAGCGAACTCTTTAAGTACTTTCGCCGTATCACTTGCTGGAGTCAAAGATACCAAAACAAACTCTGTGTTATCCAAGATGTCTTGAGGTAATTTTTTCTCGATGTTCTGCATGGTTGCCACAATAGTCGGGCAGGTGTGCATGCAGTGTGTGTATATCAAGCTGACTACTTGTTGTTTACCGGATAGTGACTGGATATTAATAGTCTGTTCGTCTTGTGTCACCCACTCACTGTTTAGATGGTAAATGGAGTCATCTGGTAAACTTACTTTACCGTCCTCTGCGTAAACCTGCCCGCCTAATGCGAGCATCAGGATTACGGAACTCATCTGAAGCCATTGTTTCATGATTGCCTCTCTTGTTTATTGCTGATCGACATCAGCCGCGCAGCGAAATCCTAAATTTGGTAGTGCAAATTTAGCTTCTAAACTGCTCCTGAATCCATAGCGCATAAAAGCAGCATAATCACCTGGGTCTACCGCACCGCTTGCTCCACCAGCACAGAATAGCTTGGTATCAATGGTGCTATCTCCACGTGATTCACCCGTTACTAACGCTGAGTTAAAGTCTTCGGTCCATTCCCAGATTAAGCCATGCATATCATACAGACCCCAATAATTGGGCTGGTTTTGTCCGACCGGCAATAGTTGTTTCTGGCTTGGTCGGCTGTACCACATCAAGATCTTTTGCTTATAACCTTCTTCAACACTACCATCAGCTTGTGTTTCACTGGCTAACGCTGCCAGCTCCCACTCACTCACTCGCGGTAAGCGTTTACCTTGAGCCTGACAGTATGCATCCGCAGCAAACCAGGAAACATTGGTCACTGGACTGGAGCTAACCTCTTTAGGATAATCGGTATCCGATTGCCAGTGCTGTAGATAATGCTCCTCCACAAATACTTTCGGAGCTTGGTTTTTTGCCCACCCAGGATTGTCATTGATAAATGTCTGAAAGTCCTGATTGGTTACAGGGTGTCGGTCAAGGTAAAAATCATCCACCACCTGAATAGGACTGTCCTTACTCATGTACAACGGACGGTATTGGCCACCTTCTACCAATTCCATTCCATCTGGAGCCCTGGCAACATCTTTCGCATACAGCAAGGCGCTGTCTCTGACTCCCAAAAGAGC
>JAPHRL010000049.1 GCA_026195755.1 Kangiella sp.
ATATTCCATTCAAACGTTTGGTGGTCGCGTGCTTTAGCTTTCCGTGAAGGCATTGGTAAGCGCGCTTATTTAATGGCGGGGTTGTTGTGGTTACCCATTCCAATTGTGACAGGTTTTATTGCATTAGCTGCACCGGCGTTAGGTATTTATCCGGCAGAAGCGGATATGGTTGGGCCAATGGTCGCAGCTAAGCTGTTAGGTTCTATTGGTGCGATTTTTGTATTCGTTGTGGTCTTTTCGGCACTGGCATCGAGTCTTGATTCATTGCTAGCAGCGACCAGTGATTTGATCACTAAGGACATTTACAAAGGGTTTATCAATAAGCAGGCCGACAATAAAAAGCTGGAGAAAATTAGTCGTAATTCAATTTTATTATTAGGCTTTGCCACCTGGATTATATGTTTGCCTCGAGTGGGCACCCTGGGCGAGGTCTTGAACCTGGCTGGTGCTTTCGTGGCAAGTGCTATCTGGCCTATTATTTTAGGGTTGTATCAACAGCGACTATCCGGAAAATTTGCCGGTAGCGCGATGGCATTAGGTACGATTTGTGGACTGATTGGTTATTTCACCATCGGGTTCTACGTTGGTGCGCTCATTAGTTGCTGCGTTTCATTTATTGTCTGTATGCTAGGACTCTTGCTCGAAGACGAACGTTTCGATTGGAACCGACTGGCGAATATGGAGAAGTAATATGCTGATGTCTTTTGATGCACTTCAATTCTTAATTCTCGCGGCGATGGCAGTGACCTGTTTATCGCCAATCATCCTCATAGTGTTACTCGTTAGAGACTGGTTAAAGGACCAATTATGGTAGACCAAATGAAAGATGAAGATCTGGTATTTTCCAGAGTGAAACCTGATGTATGTGGTGATGCTCATCCCAAAGCATTACTGAAAACGATCCAGGAAGATGGTGATGCGCTAGTCAAATTAGCCAACCAACATATTATTACTTGTGATCAATTTGACCGCCAAACGATTTTGCAGTTATTCCGTTTGGCCAGTAAGTATGAAAGTAACCCTAAGCGATACAATAACCCATTGCAGGGCAAGATATTAATCAGTGCTTTTTATGAGCCGAGCACACGCACTCGCCTATCGTTCGAAAGTGCATGGCATCGTTTGGGTGGTGACATTATGTCGATTACCGACCGTTCAACTACCGGAATTGCCAAAGGTGAATCGCTTTCTGATATCGGCGAGATGTTTAATAACTATGGTGATTGCGTGGTGTTGCGCGAATCCAACGAAGATTCGGTAAAAGAAATGACGTCGACATTACGTATTCCAATTATCAATGCTGGAAATGGTACTGATGAACATCCAACTCAGGCAATGGCTGACCTTTATACTATTTTCAAATGGCGTCCAGAGTTGTTATTGGACAACCCTAAGAAAATTCGTGTTGGTGTAGTCGGGGTGCCTAGCTACATGCGTACAGTTCGCAGCCTGTTAAAAATATTTGCTCATTTCCCGGAAATATTTGAAGAAATTGTCATCATTCATGATCAAAAAGATGATGATATTTTTACAGAAGGACAAAGGCAGCAATTAGAGCAGGCTGGTTTAAATTTGCGATTGACCAATCGTCTCAATAAAGAGCTGCCAGAATTGGATGTGGTTTATATTAATGCTATCGCATGGGTGGACAATGGTTTTGAATCACATGGCGATAAGTTTGTATTAAACGCCGAGTCACCTCTGAAAGATGACGCCATCATTTTGCATCCATTGGCACGTGGTGATGAGCTAGCAACTGATTTGGATGGCACACCCCACAATTGGTACTTCTCGCAAGCGCGAGGCGCAGTCTTTTTACGTATGGCATTGCTAACCTGCATGGTGGAAAGAACTGAAATGGTGATGGATGTGATTTAAATAACATCGTCTCACAGGTAGAGGTATTGATTACTACATACGTTATCGTTAGAAATAAATTATAGATAAGATTCCAAGGAGAATTTTTATATGTGCGGTATTGCCGGTGTCATTCATCGAGACAAAGATCGAACTATTGATGCACAAACACTCGTCAACATGGCGGCCATTCAATATCATCGTGGACCAGATAATTTTGGTTACTATAATCCGGTTGGCGTTGGGGTGGGTTTAAGTCATGCACGACTAACCATTATCGACTTGGATGAAGAACGCGGCAGACAACCATTAGTCAGTGACGATGAGCGTTACATGATGGTTCACAATGGTGAGTTTTATGACTTCCAGAAAATCCGGGCGGACATGACAGCTCAAGGAGCTCGTTATCAAACCAAAAGCGACTCAGAAATTGTGCTGCAAATGTATCCGCACTATGGCATCGAAAAGACGGTTGAAAACTTGCGCGGTGAATTTGCTTTCTCCATTTATGATCGCGAAGAAGAAACCATGTACTTGGTACGCGACCGTTTCGGAATTAAACCCTTGTACTGGACTGAAACGGAGCATGGAGTGGTATTTGGTTCGGAACTAAAAGTTCTGTTTGCGCACCCAGAAGTGAAACGTGAAATTGATTCGGAAGGTTTGTATCACCAATTGATTCAGGTGATGATTCCTGGTTCAACAGCTTTCAAAGGTGTTAATCAAGTTCCCCCGGGCCATTGGATCAAAATCCAGCGTCGAGATGGCAAGCTGGAAATTTCGCAGCATAAATACTGGGACATTGATTTCCCACAAGCTGAAGCTCATTTAAATGTTAAAGATGAGCAAGAATACATTGATGGTGTGCGCGAAAACTTACTTGAAGCAGTTCAACATCGCTTGAATGCAGACGTTCCGGTAGGTGCTTATCTGTCAGGTGGTATCGACTCTTGTTCAATTATAGGTTTGTCAGCTTCAGTACGTCAGGATCCAGTGAAAGCCTTCACTATTGGTTTTGATGATGCTGATTACGATGAAACACCAATTGCGCGCGAAATGGCGGAGATGACAGGCGCTGAACAAATTATTCTGCCACTGTCAGCAGAACACTTGTATGATCATTTCGAACGGACCATCTGGCACACTGAGCGCACCATCTACAACACGCTGGGTGTTGCCAAGCTTCTCATGAGTCAGAAAGTTCGTGAGCAGGGTTATAAAGTCGTATTGACGGGCGAAGGCAGTGATGAGTTATTCGCTGGTTATCCTGCATTTCGGAATGATATGTTCCTATATGGATTAGATGACCTGCCAGAAAACTTGCGCAAAGAGATGCAATCAACTCTGGCCGAATCAAACAAACTATTCAAGGGTGCCATGTTGCCGCGTGAAGCATTCCGCTCCGATGCAATTGATGCCAAAGTAGGTTTCACACCAACCTGTATCCAAAACTGGATGGGCTGTGATGGTTTTGCACGTCAGTTAATGAGTAAGGACCATCAAGCTAATATCAGTGATTATGATCCCGGCACAGCTATGGCCGAGCAATTTGATGAAACTCAGCTGGAAGGCCGTCATCCACTCGATAAGGCACAGTACGTCTGGATTAAAACCATGCTAGAAGGTCAGATTCTAACATGGGGCGGTGATCGTGTGGATATGGCCAACTCCATGGAAGCCCGCCCACCATTCCTTGATCATCATCTTGCTGCCTACGCGGTCAATATTCCGCCACAGATGCGTATCAAAGGCCCGGTAGAAAAGTACGTATTGAAAGAAGCGATGAAAGGCTTGCTTCCAGAAACGCTATACAAACGCCAAAAATTCGCCTTCATGGCTCCACCAGCGCACACCGACAAGAAAAAATGGAATGCCCTGATGGAATTGATGGAAGAGTTCGCCAGCGAAGAAAAAGTCGCTGAAGCAGGCTTGATAGATTATGGCGCTCTACAAGACATGCTTAGGAAGAATGATGATCCAACAGTACCACGTGAAGATAAAGTACAAATGGACGCCATCCTCAATCACGTACTTGGCGTGCAACTGCTACATCACCACTTCATCGAAAATGATGTACCCAAAATGGCCGCCGCCAAAGCCCATGAGCTGGGCTGGGTAGCTTAAATTAAAAAACTAGTAGTAAGAAATAGAAAACGGCAGCTTCAATTGTTGCCGTTTTTTTATGTCTCTCGCAGTCACACTTCCTTGTTATCCCAACCCTGTGAGTTATGGTTACGAGTAGTAGTTGTTATTTATCACGTCAACTTAAAGCTTCGATTGCAATTATTGAGTTCTGTTGTAAGGTTTGTTTATCGAAATGATTCTTGAAGGAAACTGTTATGTCGAACGAAGTGATTAAATGTAAAGCTGCTGTGGCCTGGGAGGCGGGTAAGCCGCTGTCTATTGAGGAAGTGGAGGTTCAGCCGCCACAAAAAGGCGAGGTGCGGGTTAAGATTGTGGCTACTGGAGTGTGTCATACCGATGCTTTTACTTTGTCTGGCGATGATCCAGAGGGTGTTTTTCCGAGTATTTTAGGGCATGAAGGTGGTGGTATTGTCGAGTCAGTAGGTGAGGGCGTGACCAGCGTTAAGCCTGGCGATCATGTGATTCCTTTGTATACGCCTGAATGTGGCGAGTGTAAGTTCTGCTTATCGGGCAAAACCAATCTGTGCCAAAAGATCCGCGAAACTCAGGGTAAGGGTTTGATGCCGGATGGCACCACGCGTTTTTCGATTAATGGCAAACCGATTTATCACTACATGGGTACTTCGACTTTTTCTGAGTACACGGTTCTGCCTGAAATTTCGCTGGCCAAAGTCAATCCGAAAGCACCGCTTGAAGAAGTCTGTTTGCTTGGTTGTGGCGTGACAACGGGTATGGGTGCGGTGATGAATACTGCCAAGGTGGAAGAGGGTGCGACTGTCGCTATTTTCGGTTTGGGTGGTATTGGTTTATCGGCTGTGATTGGTTCGGTGATGGCGAAAGCTAGTCGTATTATTGCGATAGACATTAATGAATCAAAATTTGAACTGGCTAAGAAACTCGGCGCTACTGATTGCGTTAATCCAAAAGATTACGACAAGCCGATTCAGGAAGTGATTGTCGAGATGACCGATGGTGGAGTGGACTATTCTTTTGAGTGTATCGGTAATGTCAATGTGATGCGCTCAGCGCTGGAGTGTTGCCATAAAGGTTGGGGCGAGTCAGTGATTATCGGTGTGGCTGGTGCGGGCCAGGAGATTAGCACCCGACCCTTCCAGTTAGTGACCGGGCGTGTGTGGAAAGGTACTGCGTTTGGTGGTGTTAAAGGTCGTTCTGAATTACCGGATTATGTTGATCGTTATTTG
>JAPHRL010000146.1 GCA_026195755.1 Kangiella sp.
CGCTACAATATTCGTGTTGATTGCCATCAATCGCGTATTCAATGCAGGCTGGAACTTCCCAGCTTTGTTGGCTGGAGCCTTTCGAGCCTATAGGCAGGTAACGTGACTGTGCCAGATTAACCGTGGCTTGTTCGTTTTCACAGCTAACGTCCACTTGCAGGTATGGAATACCCGGTTGCTCCAGGAAACTGTTAAATGCTGAGCGAATGGTTTCGACGGGTACCTTGGTAGATTTTTCGCCGATGGCGGTAATAAAGTCATTAGCGGTAGCAGTACCGAACTCGTGTTTTTTCATGTAATGCTGAATACCGGCGCGGAACTCTTCTGGCGTCATGAATGATTCAATCATGCTTAAAACGCCACCACCTTTGGAATAGGTAATACCGTCAAACGCGGACTGAATGTCGTGGTTGCTTGCAATCGGCTGACGGATCTGGCGAGCATTGATTAAGCTGTCCTGACGCATGGCGCCCAGCGAGCGCTCCAATAGTGTCTGGCGGAATTTTTGTTCAGGATAAATGTTGTTGTTAGAGACATGAGCCATCCAGGTCGCGAAAGCTTCGTTAAGCCAAATATCATCCCACCATACTGGGGTAACCAGATTACCGAACCATTGATGCGCCAACTCGTGAGCATGAACATTCATATAAGCGCGCTTTTGATCCAATGAAATGGTGTCATCGAATAACAGCAACTGTTCACGATAGATGATCAGCCCAACGTTTTCCATGGCTCCAAAGTTAAAATCTGGAACTGCCACGATATCCAGTTTGGCGTAGGGGTAGGGGATCTGGAAATACTCTTCCAGAGAATTCAAAATATCTTTGGTATTTTCTAATGCATAGGTTAATTTTTTACCCTTGCCCTTCGTTGCAATACCGCGTAAAGGAATTTCGCGAGCGCGCACATCGGTGGCAGGAATTGGCTTCCATTCTACAACGTCTAAATCGCCGATCGCGAATGCGACCAAATAAGTTGGCATTGGCTTGGAACGTGCGTAAACAATTCTTTTCCAGCCATTACCAAGGTCGGTTTCTGAAACTGCAGGGGTATTCGTGAACGCTCTGTGGTTGGTGCGAACGGTTATGGTGTAGTTGAAAGGAACTTTAAAGGCCGGCTCATCAAAACTCGGAAATGCCAGTCGCGCTGAAGTTGCTTCGAACTGAGTGAAGGCATAATTCAGACCACCATCATTGACGCGGTACAAGCCTTCTAGTGATTCATTAAACGGTGCCTGATAGCTGATGGTGAGATCAAGCTTGCCGGCTGGTAGAGGGTTATTAAAGCTGAGCTTGGCAACCCCAGTTGGATCAACTTCCGCATAACTACCATTGATGAGCTTACCACTGGGAAGTTTTGCTTCGACAGATTGAGCAGTAATATCTTTACCGTGCAACCAAATATGCTGGGTGGCGACATCTAGTTCCAGATTGATGGTGACCTTGCCGCTAAAATTGTCTTGATCAGGATCCACGGTCAGCTCTAACCAGTACATGCTTGGGCGAGCCAGCTGTGGCAGGCGACCCGTTGGGATCTCAGAGGGATAGTCACTTTCGAAAGACCCAGCGTCAACCTCTACCGATTCTTTTGCCTGAGAATCCGCTACAGTTTCTGAGTCATTAATAGGTTTAACAAATGTCTCATGTTCAGAGACCTGAGTTTTCTGACTATCGTTTTGGTTTTGCTTGTCATCTGGCTGGCAACCAGAGATTAAAAATCCGACCAATATGCCAATCGTGGCCAAATATGCTTTACTCATTGGTATCCCCTTAAGTGTTATTTGCCTCTATTTAGGCTAACCTCCTGTTTTTAGGTTTTTAGCGAGAATTTAGCCTGACTCTCCTGCAAGCATAATACTCTATAGGCGACAAATTTGGAGAGGGTTCTTAATATCCTGTTACAATTCTTGCTCTAAGGCTCACGTCAAACTGACTTCTTTGCAGTAAAATCCACTGCTTGATTGGATACATACGCCGAGTCAGCAAACCTATTTCACATTTTATTCATAAGTGAGCTTTATAGTATGCTGAGCTAATAATATATTTTGTTTTGTCGATTTTTTGGGTGTATGACTTAAAATTGACAAAATGACAAACACTTCAGTGGAACCCTTAAATCTTATGTCTGAACAGAAAGCCTCCGCTAATAAGGGCAGCAAAAAGCTCTTACTTTCCTACATACTGCCACTTCTTATCTTGGTTATTGCGAGTGTGGTGACCTATACAATGCTTACCAGCAAGCCAGTTGCTTTCAGTCGCCCAGACATTGAGCAAGTGGAGGTGGTGGATGTAAAGGCTCTGCAATCGATTGATTATCAGATTTTTGTGGATTCATACGGAACCATTGAGCCGACAACATCCGGCAACCTGGTAGCGCAAGCTTCGGGAATAGTGACCTGGGTTGCGCCTAACTTTGAAAGCGGCCGCCCATTTAGTAAAGACGATGTGCTATTGCGTCTTGATAGCAGCGACTATCAAATTGAAGTGACGATTGCGCGGGCAGAGGTTGCTACTATGCAACTAGCCTTAAATGAAGAAGTCGCTCGCTCGGAACAAGCATTTAGGGACTGGAAGAAAATCAATCCAAACCGCGAAGCCACAGAGTTGGTTTTGCGTAAACCTCAGCTAGCCTCTGCGCAAGCAAGATTAGCCGCAGCTCAAGCGCGTTTGCAAAAAGCTCAGCTTAATTTAAGCCGTACTGAGGTTGTAGCCCCTTATGATGGTTACATTATTGAAAAATTAGCGGACCTTGGGCAACTCATCAACTCGAATACGCCTGTTGCAAGCATTTTTGCCAGCGACTCATTGGAGGTACGTTTACCCGTGCCCAGCAACCGGGTGCGCTTTTTGCAGTTAGGGAGTGACCAGGATAAGCCTAAAGTACGGTTAGTAGCGGATTTTGCCGGCGAGCAAAAAGTGTGGCTGGCGGAGTTGGATCGTACTGATAGCGTGATTGATAACGCCACTCGCCAATGGTATGTGACCGCCAAGTTACCGGGTTCAATCTTGAAAGAGGAAGCTTATCTAAAAGCGGGTCAGTTCGTTAGCGCACAAATCGAAGGGCGCTTGCTGGAGAATGTCTTTGTCATACCGTCTAAATTAATTTCCCAAAATAATGAGATTTTCATATTCAGCGAAGGGCGTTTGCATCGCCAAAAAGTTGCCGTTATCTGGAAGGGTGATGATCAGAGTGTTATCGACCCCGAGCAGTCTGGTGAACTGGTGCGAGAAAATAATTTATTGGTAAGCAATGTATTAAGTTTTGTTGCTGATGGTGCAAAAGCTCGTGTTCGTGACGAAGCCGTAAAGCAACAGTCTGAAGCTGGCCTGGACGATGGTCAGGAGGCTAAGCTATGATCGCATGGTTTGCCCGAAATCCGGTCGCTGCTAACTTGCTGATGGTGGTGATTCTGGTCGCCGGCTTTTTTACGATTTCAAAGCGCGTTCCTATTGAAACATTCCCAACGACTGAACTTCAATATATTAATGTCACAGTGCCTTTTCGTGGGGCTACTCCGGAAGAAGTTGAGCAAACCATCTCAACCAGAATAGAAGAAGCCATTTATGATCTGGATGGTATTAAGCAACTCACCTCTCGCTCCTCGGAAAATGTTGCTCGCGTTACCATAGAGGTTGAGGATGATTTTGAAGTTAAAGAGTTGCTGGATGAAATTAAGAGCCGAGTAGGCGCAATCAATACCTTACCGGTTGAGGCAGAAAGACCAATTGTTCAGCAAATAGAGCGCCGCCGCGAGACCATCAGCGTTGTGGTCAGTGGTAACCTGCCTGAAAAAGAGATAAGACAATACTCAGAAATTATCCAAGAAGAATTGTCCTCTTTACCGGGGTTAACCCAAATAGAAACTTCCGGCGCGAGAGCTTTTGAAATCGCGATTGAGGTTAATCAGAGTTTATTAAACGAATATCAGCTAACGCTGCAAGATATTGCTAACGCGATTAATAGCCGCTCGTTGGACTTGTCTGCGGGTCAGGTCAAGTCTGAACGGGGTGAAATTCTATTAAGGTTGAAAGCACAATCCTATACTCAGGATGACTTTGAGCAGATACCCATTTTAACGCGCGATGATGGCACCATATTAATGCTCAGTGACTTAGCCGTCATCAAAGATGGCTTTGAAGAGGAAAGTCTCAATACACGTTTCGATGGCAAACCTTCCATCGAGCTGGAAATATTTCGAACCGGTGATCAAAGTACTATTGATGTGGCGCAACGCGTTAAAGATTATGTGGCAGCTAAACAATCGGAACTGCCAGCTGGTGTTAGCCTATCGATTTGGCGAGATCGATCCGAAAGCGTCAATGCTCGTCTCAACACCTTGATTACTAGTGCGGTACAAGGTGGCTTGTTAGTTATTCTGTTATTGGCTCTGTTCTTGCGCCCGAGTATCGCGATGTGGGTTAGCCTGGGGATTCCAATAGCCTTCGCTGGCGGCATGGCTTTAATGCCAGAGATGGGGGTGACCATCAATCTAATCAGCCTCTTTGCGTTTATTCTGGTACTGGGGATAGTAGTAGACGATGCGATTGTGACAGGTGAAAATATTTATAGTCACTTGAATCGCGGAGCGGCGCCACTTGATGCAGCGATAAACGGCACCAAAGAAGTGGCAGTGCCAGTGACCTTTGGTGTGATAACAACCATGGTGGCCTTTGTACCCTTGAGTTTCATTGGTGGAGGCTGGGGAACGTTTTACTCATCGATTCCGTTGATTGTTATTCCTGTTCTTATCTTTTCATTGATTGAGTCAAAACTGATATTGCCAGCGCACATTGGTCATATGAAAAAGCTGAGCGCGAAGAAAGATAACAAGCTGGTTCAGTATCAACAAAAGTTCGCTAAAGGCTTCGAAGATTTTGTGATGAAGTTTTATAAGCCTGCATTAAAGTTTGCTTTGTCCCACTGGCAGTTATCCTTAGCCATTTTTCTGGCATTTTTATTGTTTGTCTGGGCCGCTGTCTCTAGCGGTTTAACACGCTTTATTTTCTTTCCCCGAATTCAATCAGAAATTGCCCGAGCAACCTTGGTGATGCCAGAGGGAACGCCCTTTGAACTGACCGATAGTTATGTTGAGCGTATGACAAAAGCTGCTCTGGAACTGAAAGAGAAGTATCGCGAAGAAAATGGTAAGAGCATTGTTGAGCATATTTTTTCGGTCAGTGGCTATGGTGGTGGCGGCGGTGCGGTCAGCTCCAGTAATGGTTTGGTGATGTTTGAAATTACTGCTCCAGAAGAACGGGAAAGCGAAATTTCCAGTGCTGAGCTAGTGAATGAGTGGCGCAAACTGATCGGGCCCTTGCCGGGAGTTGACAGTTTAACTTTCCGTGCTGAAATTGGTCGTAACCGAGATCCGATTGATGTGCAGTTGCGTGGCTCAAATATTCAACGCTTAAGTGGTGCTGCGCTGGAAGTTAAGGAAATGCTCGGAGAGATTGAGGGAGTCTTTGATATTTCAGACAGCTTCTCGAAAGGTAAGCAAGAGATCCAGTTTCGACTGAAGCCGCAAGCGGAAACCTTGGGCTTAACGTTGAGTGATTTAGCTCGTCAGGTTAGAAGCTCTTATTTCGGTGTTGAAGTGCAGCGTATTCAGCGTGGCCGGGAAGATGTGCGTGTGATGCTACGCTTGGCCAAAGAAGAACGCAGTACTTTAGATGGATTAAACAGCTTGCTGATACAAACACCAACGGGAGCTAAAATTCCGCTGGAACAATTGGCTAATTTGTCTTATGGCAATAGCCCATCAAGCATTACGCGAATCAATCGCCAGCGAACATTAAATATTACAGCAGATGTGGAAAAAGAAACGGTTGATATTGAAGCGATTAAGCGAAGAATTAACCTGGAGGCAACTGAAATACTGGATAGATATCCTGGGGTTTCCTATTCCCTCGAAGGTGAGGCTAGAGAGCAAGAGGAGTCAACCAGTCGCTTAACCACCAGTTTATACTTTGTGCTATTCGCCATTTATATTCTCCTGGCTATTCCATTTAAGTCGTATGTACAACCATTTATTGTGATGTCGGTGATTCCTTTCGGTGCCTGTATGGCAATTGTGGGGCACTGGATTATGGGTATGTCATTAAGTGTTATGAGTATCATGGGGATGCTTGCGCTGACGGGTGTGGTGGTTAACGATAGTCTTGTACTAGTGGATTATATTAATCAACAGCGGCGCAAACATGGTGAAAGTCTGCTTGATGCAGTGCTCCATGCCGGGGTCCGACGTTTGCGTCCTGTCATGCTGACTTCGCTAACTACTTTTGCTGGTTTAATGCCATTGATTTTCGAAAAATCAACTCAGGCTCAGTTCCTTATTCCAATGGGTGTCTCACTGGGCTTTGGGATTTTGTTTTCTACTTTAGTGACGCTAGTGTTAGTGCCATTGTTGTATTATAAAACGGCCCAGGTGAAGCAGTATTTTAAGGCTAAGTTAGCATAATGAATTCTGGTAGCTCGTTTGAGCTACCTAATTTTAAGCTGGATCTAGCTAAGCAAGAGTGGCAGGCGTAATATAAGCTACTCCTTCTTAGCGGTCTGGGCCAGCTATGCTGAAAACCACGGATGATATCGCCAATCAGATTTTTTCTTCTTTTCCTGTATCCTTACAGAAACGACTGCACGCAAGCACAAAGCAGCTAGACTTACCTGCTGGCAAAACGCTTTTTTCAACACAAGAAACTATCAATTACCTTTATTTTCCAATGGATTGTCTGATCCATTTGATCTATGAGGTGGATGATGGAGATGAAATACAAATCGCTTGTCTTGGGGATAATGATATCTGTGGCGATGCCATTTTTATGGGACATAAAAAGTCGCCCATGAGAGCTCAGGTGCTACTCTCTGGCGAGGCTTTAGTGCTACCTGCCAAAGAGGCACTGTATTGGTTTAACAATGAACGAGAGTTTCGAGAGCCGATACTAAAAGCTAGCGGCAGGATTAATCAGCAGATGATGCAGAAAGTGGCCTGCTACCGCTTTCATAATATTCATCAACAGCTGTGTTGCTGGTTATTGGAGGCCACTAACAGATTCTCGGTTTCAGTTCTGGATGTTACCCATGAGCACATTGCAAACTTATTAGGGGTTCGTCGGGAGGGGGTTTCTGAAGCTGCACACAAACTACAGCTGGAAGGTGTTATTGATTATAAGAGAGGCCATATCAAAATACTGAACCGCAAGCGATTAGAGCAGTTAACCTGCGAGTGCTATAACGTCTTGAAACAACTAAAGAACCTATAAATTAAACAGCCCGACAGATAACTGTCGGGCTGTTTAAAGATTTAACTATAGTGATGGCGCCGATTTATTTTTTGTCACTATGGCCAGGAGCGGCTTTTTTCACTGCGACTTCTGCGTCTTTTTGTTTTCCTACTTCTTGCTTCGGAGCCGCCTGTTTTTGCGGGCTTTGGGTAGCGGAAGCTTGCTTGTCTTTGATGGTATTACCATAATTATTACTCATAAGATTCTCCTTGAAGCTCTCGAGTCTTCAGCATGCAGCAGAATGCTGTGCGCTGATATGATCACTATGCGCTTAATCGAAGTCTTTATCTGTTCGCTGGCGAACTTAGCAGTGAAGATATTAAGAATAGATACCAGTTATCTGTTGCTTGAGTCCTTAATACTACCGGCTCGAATAAGCAACTGACGCTGATTAAACAGAACCTTCATTTAAGAGAGTAAGTTGCATAAACAGAACGCCCCGAATGTGATATTCGAGGCGTTGAATGTTTGAACTATGCTGTGACGGGATTATTTCTTGCCGCTACGGCTAGGAGCACCTTTGGCTGCATTTTGTTTTGGTGCAGCTTGTTTAGGGGCGCTTTTGCTAGCTGGAGCTTGCTTCGCTTTATTACTCATAGAATTCTCCTTAAAGTTCATGAGTTATCAGTCCAACACCATGTTGAAGCTGATGGATATACTCTCTTCCCATTTGCGGTAATTATCTGTGCGATAGCGTACACAGCGATCAAATTTTCAGGTTTATGTCTTTATCATTATCGGTATAACTTGATGTGAGCTAGACAGACTGACAAGATGTGACAATCTTGATTTAGCATATCAATGCGGATGACACATAAATTTAAAATTGGACTGCTGTTGTTAGCAGGCCTGATTGCATTTCAGACAGCAGCAAACAATAGGATACTCATCAAGAACACCAAAGTTATGGACTCAATATCCATTCATGAA
>JAPHRL010000268.1 GCA_026195755.1 Kangiella sp.
CATGGCATATAATGGGCTACGATTATAGCGAGTGATGACATAAAAGTTGTGAAAACCTAGCCAATAATCTTCTTTGCTCTCTTGTTTAAAGGCATAAATACCCACAATGTCGTTATCTGTTAAGACTCCTTGATATTCAAGCCCAGCCTGCTTCATTTCACCGATGGTAAATTGCGGTTTGAGCGAGTCATTACGAAACTGTTCTACCAAGGTAACATCTGGGGTTGGTAAGTATTGCGCCACAGGCTCACCCATACGCCAACCATGCACATGGAAATAATTGGCCACACTACCGACCGCATCGTCAATATTCTCGAACAGATCAATATTGCCGTCGCCATCGAAATCAACTGCATAGTGACGATATGAAGTTGGAATAAATTGCCCCATGCCCATGGCTCCTGCGTAAGATCCTTGAGGCTTAGTCAAATCCCAACCCTGTTCACGCGCCAACACAAAATACTGCTCTAATTCACCGGCGAAAAAAGCACCCCGCTTGGGATAGTGAAACGCCAGAGTAGCAATCGCATCAACCACGGGGAAGCTTCCCATTACCCTACCATAGCGGGTTTCCACGCCAATAATGGCGGTGATAACTTCAGCAGGAACCTGATACTTTTCTTCAGCTCGTTTTAGGGTATCTTCATTCTCGAGCCAGAACTGAACACCTTGTTTAATACGCTTTTGCTCAATAAAAATAGGTCGATACTCATACCAATCTTTACTTTCAGCAGGACGGCTTATGGCATCCAAAATACTTTGTCGAACTTCCACCTTATCCAGAATCATTCCCACATAATCTTCTGTAAAACCATGCTTTTTATGCATATAACTGGCAAATGCTTTTGCTTCAGTCGGCGCTTTTTCAGGCGAGTTGTTTGCTTGCACTTCAGGGCCTGCAAAAACACAGGTAAACACTAACAATAATGGTCCGATATACTTTTTTATACTTATTTTCATAAAGCCTCGCTGTCTCGCTTCAAAATTATTTCACTTCACATCTAAGTGGAGTGCAGTCGTCGATGAGTTTGTATTGACATTAAAACGCCAAAAGCAGCCATCAGAGTAACGATAGAAGTACCACCATAACTAATCAAGGGCAATGGTAGCCCGACCACGGGTAACAAACCACTGACCATGCCTATATTTACAAAAATATAGATAAAGAACGTCAAAATAAGGGCTGCGCCCAATAATCGGCTGAATGTTTCTTGCCCTTGTAGGCTAATATAAATACCGCGAACGATGATAAAAGCGTAAAGTGCCAATAGCAGAATAATGCCAACAAGACCGAACTCTTCGCCAATTACAGCAAAAATAAAATCGGTATGGCGCTCTGGTAAAAACTCTAGTTGCGATTGTGTTCCGTTAAGCCAGCCTTTGCCGTAAATACCGCCGGAACCAATGGCTATCTGCGATTGAATAATATGATAACCAGCACCAAGTGGATCTCTTTCGGGATTCAAGAAGGTTAATACACGCCCTTTCTGATAGTCATGCATGACGAAATACCACATTATTGGTACTAATACTGCCACCAATAAACCCGCACCCAATATATAACGCCATCGAATCCCTGCAAAAAAAACGACGAACAAACCAGATGCGCCAATCAATAATGCAGTGCCTAAATCCGGTTGTAACATGATTAATACTACGGGCGTTAGTACCAACACCAAACTACCAATCGTTTGCAAGAATGTCGGTGGCAATGGTTTCTCGGCAAAATACCAGGCAGTCATCAGAGGCACGGCTAGTTTCATAATCTCAGAAGGCTGGAAGCGTATTCCAATATCGATCCAACGTTGCGCCCCTTTACTGGACTCCCCAAAGAAAATAACTGCCAGCAAAAATACGATACCTACTGCATACAAAGCCGGGGCCCATTGGCGGAAGGTTCTGGGTTCAAACTGAGCTATCACAATCATCACCATCAAACCCGCTGCAAATCGTACAGCCTGTCGTTTGACCAGAGCCAGACTTTCCCCACCAGCGCTATAAACAGCAAGCAGACTAAAGGCCATCAACAACATGATACCCAATAGCAATGGCGCATCGATATGCCAGCGCCATAGCAAACTGTATCGTCCTTTATGGCTGTTTGCGCTACTACTGAGTAGTGACATCGTTTGCATCCTCTGACTGTTGTTCAGCATCTTCCAACAAATAGAAATCCATCAGCTCACGGGCTATCGGGGCTGCATTACTACTACCACCACCGGCATTTTCCATCACCACTACCAAAGCAATTTTGGGGCTGTTAAATGGCGCATAGCCAATAAACAAAGCATTATCATGGAATTTCTTTTCTAACGTATCAGCATCATACTCTTCATCTTCGGCAATACTTTTGACTTGTGCAGTCCCCGTTTTACCCGCTGCTTCATAACGGATATCAGCGAAAGCTCCGCGAGCAGTGCCTTTCGCTCCATGAACCACATCATGCATACTACCCTTGACCAAATCTAGCCACTGGCCATCACCGACTTCAATTTGATGATAAGCCATGACTGGAACATTTTGTTCATGAATGGCACCATCCACAAACTCTTTAACCAACTGTAACTGGTAACGAATGCCATCATTGGCAAGAACTGCCGTGGCGTTTGCCAATTGTAGTGGGGTCACTGTCCAATAGCCTTGCCCAATACCAATATTGACCGTATCACCGTTATACCAAGGCTCTTTACGTACAGAGCGCTTCCATTCACGAGAAGGCAAGATACCCACCTTTTCCTCTTCCATATCGATGCCGGTCTTCTGACC
>JAPHRL010000223.1 GCA_026195755.1 Kangiella sp.
AAAAGGGTTTAGTCACAGCCTATTAATCTTTTGCCACCAGTTAAGGGAAAGTATGGTGGTAAAGAAGAATTACTTGGGCAGACACGCAGGTCTGCCCCTACCAGAAACATAGGATGGGTTAACGCCAGTGTAACCCATCGCTGTACTATAGACGGTGTGGATTGATGGGTTACGCCTAGGGCTAACCCATCCTATATTTCTATAATTTTGGATACTTCGGCTAACTTTTAATGGGGTATTTGGTGCAAGTCGTTGCCTTTATCAGTCTATTGGCACTAGTTATGTATACATAAAGTAAGAATAAAAAAAGGCCCTTGGGGAAGGGCCAAAATGGGGATGTCATATTCTCTGGCTTAGAGAATGACCTCACTTTCTACAGGGGGTAAAACCTAAGCAATACAAGGCTTCCGGAGTGATAGGAGGGCAACTCCTGAAACACTAGGTATTTGCTCGTTTCAGGAGTTATTATGCGATTTTATCGATGATTAATAAAATTGATTGTTTTTATATACCTAATAGCTTTAGGCGATAACTTAAATCTATCTCTAACCGCCTTTCAAAAGATCAATCAGATCAATCGTTGCGGCATTGGCACGGGAAATATAAGAAGACATCACCAGGGAATGGTTAGAGAAAAAACCAAACTCATCGCCATTCAGAATCATTGGGCTCCAGATAGACTCCTGAGTCGCTTCCAGTTCCATGATGATTTGCTGGAAACTGGTGCGAGCATTCTTGTCTTCCAATACATGCGCAAAATCTTTTTCAATCGCTTTAAGTAATTGAATCTGCGCCCAGGTTGCACCCCGCGCTTCCCAGAACACATCATCAATCTGCATCCACGGGGTTGTCACCGTAATGATAGAACTGGCAGGGGTAGATTGTTCTGCGGAAGCATCATTCGACAAATCCGTGTTGATTCTTGACCGTCCCACGCTGGCGCTTAGCCTTTGTGATAAACCGCCCAGTCTTTTACTGACTAGATATAACCAGGAGCGAAGATTGTCAGAGCGAGCATAGAACTGGGTGTTGCTATCCTGAGGGTCAGCCAACCGATCTCGGTAAGCTCTTAGTAATTTAACACCTTTGCGATATTCGCGTTCCGCGCGCGGAAACATCCACTTTCTATGGTCAATGTTAAAAGCCGGTTCGGCGAATTTTAGTGCTTCATCCTCAAGTGATTGGGATTGAGAGCGACTGATATCATTACGAAGCACTTGAGTAATATCTCGAATCTGAACCAGAGCACCAAACTCAAAAGCTGGCATATTATCCATAAAAACGCTCGGCGGCATAATGTCATTGCTTAAAAAGCCACCGCTTTTATTGAGTAGGTTTTCGACTATTTGTGCTGTCGTTTCTACCGTTACATAGCCACGCGGCATTTCTCCCACATAGCTTTGCTCAATAGCATTAACATTCACCGGCTCTGGTTCTGAGCTCCAAATAAAAATGAACACCAACATCAGTATCAACAATACAATAATGGTGGCTAGAATTACTGACCATTTTTTACGGCCACCGTGGTTGCCGCTGAATTCGTCGAACTTACTATTAGATTCGCTCATACTTAACACTTCCCTTTAAAATACTGTTACTTAGCTTGACGAACTTTAAAGGCAACCTCAATAGGCTCCCTATCCTTGAAATGTAAACGAATATTATAGCTTTGACCGCCAACTAACGGTTCTTTTACACCCATAATCATGATGTGTTTGGCTCCCGGTTGAAAAATCAGCTCATCCTCAATCACCAGCTCGTCCAGATGCTGCATTTTAGCCATGCCATCGACTACTTTCGACTCATGCAGCATGGCATGTTTGGCCCAGTCTAAAGACACATCTTCTAACACAATCGGCGAGTCCGTATTGTTTTTAATAGTCACAAATCCAGCGGTGCTTTTAACACATTCCGGCATCAGACGTAACCAGGGGTCTTGAATTTCAATATCAGGCTTAGGTGAACAGCCAGATAAGGCGCCAAGAGTGAGTAATGCTAATAACGATAGGATCTTTAAAGAATTCATATTTCTGCTTAAATTGGAAAATTTGACGCGATACGAGTATTGTACTGACAAACTCTTTCTAACTCTATGACCAACTTATGAAGAACATTATCGATCCCGCTCCAATTCCGATGATTCCAGTGATCAATATCATCGATTCTGACAGCGATGAGGGCTTCTCGACTGGTTCAGAGCCGATTTATGACAGTCAATTTCCGGTTAGAAGAATCTATTGCGTTGGCCGCAATTACGCTGCTCATGCACGCGAAATGGGGTTTGATGACAGAGAACCGCCCTTTTTCTTCAGCAAACCCGCAGACTCGATTGTTGTTAATCCGAAAAGACTGGCCTACCCTAAAATGACTAATGACCTTCATCACGAAGTGGAATTAGTGGTTGCCATTGGTGAGCCTGCGGAATCGGTAACTGCCGAGCAGGCTGAACAGTGTATTTTAGGTTATGCGCTAGGCATTGACCTGACCAAACGTGATTTACAGACAGAGGCCAAGAAGAAAGGACTGCCGTGGGAATTAGCGAAAGGTTTTGACCAAT
>JAPHRL010000119.1 GCA_026195755.1 Kangiella sp.
CAACTGGGGCCGCGCTGCCACCCATCCTGCCAGAGGTTTGGAGGGGTAGGATTTCCAGCAATGGATAGCAGCTTAATGCGGCGATTCCCAGACTTGCTCCTCTTTGAGGAGTCGTTTACTGCGGCATAAGTTTCCTTCTGATGCCGAACAGTGCTAATCCTAGCAATAGCCAAAGCGAGGTTGAGCCACCACCACCGCCAGACACTGCTTCGGGTTGCGGGCTGGGTGGAGGAGCGGGTGGCTCTGAGCCACCGATCTCGCTATTGTCTTTCAATATAAACAGTCCATTGGAGATATCGCTCACCAGAATATTGCCGCTCGGTAGGTAAGGATACGTTCCCCAAGCTCCATCAAACTGTGAGTCATTAGCTTCAGGAATTGGATAAGTGTCGAAGAAACCAATCTCTTTGGGGGCAACAGGATTGGAAACATCGAGAACCGTTAACCCACGTTTGTAGTTGGACATATAGTATTTGTCTTCGAGGGTAAAACCGTTGTGGTCAATCGCTGGTGTCGAGCCGACATAAGAGCCAACAATTCTAGGTGAGGTTAAATCCTGAATATCCATCACATAAAGGGTCGAGTTGACACCTCGATTTCGCTCGTCAAGTTCGTCCTGAATAAAGATGTAATTTTTATCTTTTGAGTACCAGCCTGAATGCGTATAACTGGCGCCGGCATAACTGGTTGTGCTGATCTTAAATGGGTTGGATTTATCGGTGGTGTCCCAGATATCGACCGTATTTTCATTAAAGTCGATAAAGAGCTCACAAGGATCATGACCGCTGGCACATTGGCCTGTGCGCGTATCATCAATGATTAAATTGGTTGCATCATGCACATAACCGGCTGAACCAGGGGTTGTGACAAGCGCAGGATTAACTGGGTCAACCAGATCAAATACACGATAAGAACCATTATCAAGATTCGAGCCGGTAATGTATAAGTAGGCTTGGTGACCATCAAGTGCGGTACCGTCGGCGTAATTGATATTGCCGAGATAGACGTTATGAGCAGTCTGAAAGACATTGATAGTATTTACCAGCTCAATCGAATCAGGTGCATTGCTCAGGTCGATAATTTGCAAGCCACCCTGCCCTTCGGTGGTGACGTATGCATAAGTTTTGTATTGTGCCGTATCCTCATCAAAATACTGATAAACTTTCACATCACGCCAAGTACTATTGGCGCCAGTAATGGTATCAACTTCAACCGGGTTTTCCGGGTCAGTGACATCAATAAGTACAGTGCCGTTATAAAGGCCCATGACGGCGTATTCACGATTATTGTTGAGGTCTATATAACCCCAGATGTCATTAGCGCTTGAGGGAGTTGAAGTCAATTGGCTTAGAGGTAAATGAGATTCTAAATCGATATTAAAACAAGGATATTCACCGGCTTGACCATTAGCGCAGGGTAATTGTTTTTCGACACTGGTAGTGATTTTTTGGTAGCGCTCGAGTAAATCGAGGTATTCGGGCTTAAGGCGTTGTTCGGGCAAACCTTTTGCATCCCGTACTAAGTGAAAACCTTTATTGGCCAGTTTCTCGCGGTAGTCGGCAGGAATACCTGTGATGGTTGTCAGATGCTGATCAGGATTTTGCTTCGTGAAATTATCCTGGGTCGAAAAGCCGCCTGTAATTGCGACCATATCGTTCAACAAATAGAAAATATCCATCTCGCCAGCATGGTAAGTTCCTGATGCTACGTGGATTTTGTCGCCTTTGCTGGATTGGTTTACGGCATAGGCAATGCTGGCGCAAGGAGCGGATGGCTTAGAGCAGTCGCCTTGATCGGAGCCATTTTCAGCAACATAGCGCACCGGATGCGAGCCACTATGGGCCGAAACTGATGAGTTCAGTAAAGAGGTGAGTACTAAGGCAATACTTCCTGTGGCTGTAATTATGGATTTCATGTGAGCTACCCCGCTTCTATCCTGTCAATCTATCGGAGAAAGTTTTTCAGAACTTACGACAATATCACATTAAAACAATAAGACGCTGAACAGTTACAATTGGTTACAGAAATCTGCATTAAATCAGGGAGTTAATGCATAGAATAAGAAACTAAAAGAAGTAAAGGGGCACGGTTATGAAGTCGCTATTATTAGTGGTTTTGATGCTGTTGAGCAGCGGATCTATGCATGCTATCGAGAAAGATTCAGTATCCGATTGGGCTCTGCCTGAAGGTAGTGAGCTGATTGATATCAATGGTCATGCATTGCACTTTCGGCAATTGGGCAAGAGTCAAAGAGCAAAGCCATATTTGTTGCTATTATCAGGCCCTACCGACAATTGGCACAGCGATAGTGGCTGGTGGTCATTAGCACAAAATTTTCTTGCTCAAGAATACCGTACAGTTGTAATTGACCGAGCCGGTCATGCCTGGTCGGAGTCCGTTAAAAATCCATCTTACCAGTATTTTGCGAAGGATTTAGCTAAGTTTATTGTGCAGCAAGATGACCCCGTCATAATAGTGGCATTTGCCAGTTCGAACCTATCGGTACACATGCTCCTGAAAGATAATGAAGCTGCTGCTTATGTAAAAGGTGCAGTGCTAATTGATCCCGATGTTTTGACCAGACACTCCATTGGACATTACAGCTCCGAAACCGAACGCTATCGAAAAGGTTGGAGTGAGATCGAGCAGTTTATCAATGACGGTAAATACGATGACATCATGCAGCAGAAAATCAATGATGAGCGAGAGCATTTACAGTCGATTATTTCTGGGGAGCATGAACACTATATGGATTGGAATTTCTATTCGGCGATTGAAAAGGTCAGAAATACTCGACGTTACCAATTAGACAAATTTCGAGAAACCACTCATTACCGTGAAGATCTGATTCAAGCACAAAATAATCCACTACCAGTCGATCTACCGTTGGTCATTATTGATAGTGATTTTGAAACAGGTTACTTGCCGAAAATTGAGGACGAGTCAGTTAAAGCATCCATTATTCAATGGCGAGATGAAGGAAGGGATTGGTTTTTTCAAATAGCTCAAAAGAGCGAATGCGGCGCTTACTGGCCGGTTGCCTCGCAAGAACACCTGATCATGATGGAACAGCCCGAGCTACTCACTCGGGCCGTTGAAAAAATACTAAGTTGTGAGCAACAAAATTAAAGCGGGCGTTGCACACCATCTTTAATCGCCTGCTGTTTTACCGCTTCAGCAATTTTTTGGGCCACATTGCGGTTCAAGGGATCGGGCAGAACGTGATCCGCGGCTAAGTGATTGACCGCATCAGCAAGCGCATAGGCGGCGGCAATTTTCATGGCTTCGGTAATACGGGTTGCACGAGCTTCCAGCGCACCGCGGAAAATACCCGGGAAGGCCAATACGTTATTAACCTGATTCGGGAAATCGCTACGTCCCGTGCCGACAACAGCTGCTCCGGCAGCAATTGCTTCATCAGGCATAATTTCCGGGATCGGGTTGGCCATTGCCAGAATGATCGGATCCTTGTTCATTAGTTTGATGTTTTCGCCAGTTAACAAGTTGCCTTTGGACACACCGATAAAGACATCGGAATTTGTTAATGCATCCAACAATTTGCCATTACGGTTATGACGGTTGGTATAGGCCAGTAATTTCTTCTTCTCATCATTTAGATCAGAACGGTCAGGTGAAATGATACCTTGGGAATCGCAGACCAGCACATCCTCAACCGGAATACAGGCTGCTTCATCGTGGCCAACACAACGGAGGAGTTTCGCAATGGCGGTACCGGCTGCACCAGCGCCATTGATTACGACTTTAAGTTGTTTTATGTCTTTACCGGTGACTTTACAGGCATTGATTAAGGCTGCCAGTAAAACAATCGCAGTACCGTGTTGGTCATCGTGGAATACCGGAATGCCAATGTCCTGCAGCGCTTCTTCAATTTCGAAGCATTTGGGCGCCGCGATATCTTCCAGGTTGATGCCACCAAAAGTTGGCGCAATCGCTTTCACTGCAGTAATGATTTCTGCAGCACTTTTAGCGTCGAGCACCAAAGGCACTCCATCAATATCCGCGAACTCTTTAAACAAAATGGCTTTGCCTTCCATCACAGGCAGCGCAGCTTCGGGGCCAATATTGCCAAGACCCAATACCGCTGAACCATCGGATACGATAGCCACAGAATTACCTTTCATGGTGTAGAGGTAACTGGAGTTTTTATCTTTGGCGATATGGTTAGAAACGGCTGCTACGCCGGGAGTGTAGGCAATGGATAAGTCTTCACGATTCTGAAGCGGGACTTTGCTCTTGATGGCCCACTTGCCACGTAAATAACGATGAATATCTAGAGATTTTTTGAAGTAGTCGCTCATAAGTTAGTCAAACTTAATTAGGTTCGCCATAAATGGGTGCAATGATACGCTTATTGTACGGGAATTGTGGTCGGATTAGCAGGGTTCATCGAGATTGTAAGGAAATAAATAGAGCTAGCGCAAGGTTTTAACAGCCCGCGCTAGCAAACTCCATCAGTCATTATTTTTTATGGGGAAATGCTTTGCTTAACCAGTAGTCTGCCGAGACGTATCGCCCTGCGCCGGTAAAGAAGAGGGATAGCAGCACGATGAAGTAAGTTGCTGCAAATTCGATACCATTTTGCAGTACAACAATATTCCCTTTAGCGGTTAGCCAGCTGTAATTACCATGATCCTGGAGAATGGTTCGTGCTCTTGCAAGGCGCTCGGAAATTTCTGGATCGGTTGATTGCGCGATGGCAAACCAGCCGTTATCCCAATGTACCGCAAAAATGGCGACCAGCATGGTAATCAACAATGGGATGACTGCCCAGCGAACGGCGAAACCTGTCAATAACAAAACGGCACCAACGGTTTCTGTACTTGCCGCTAAAAAAGTCATCACATCGGGAAATGGTAATCCTAAGCCCCATTCGCTATTGCCAAACCAGTTTGAAGTGCTCTCGAAGTTGGCAAATTTTCGTGTCCCAGCTTCCCAGAAAGGGAAGAATAATAATACACGAAACAGTAACGGCGGTAAGCCATCAAGGTGTTTAACTGTATTACACACTGCCCCGGTAAAACTGTAATATTTATCCGCTAAAGTTTGCATCAATATGCTCCTTTGGGTGTGAATTTAAAGATTCTTAGTCGGAATCTTATTTTCTTGGTAAGGGTGAACCTTATCTATTGGAGTCGAAAGTCCGGTTTCTGTTACAAGCCGCATATGATGGCGCTTTAATCGGCGAGGTTCTTTGACCCCGCAAGAGTGCGCAATCATACCGACTGCTTTAACCATATTCTTATGATAATGATAGACACGAACCGATTTGTCTGTGATATCCAGCCCCTTTTGTAGATCGGGATCATGGGTGGTAACGCCCGTTGGGCAGGTGTTTTTGTTGCATTGCATGGCTTGGATACAGCCAAGAGCGAACATAAACCCGCGTGCTGACAGGGCAAAATCTGCCCCCATTGCCAAGGCCCAGGCCACTGCCGATGGGTTTATCATTTTGCCTGAGCAGATAACTTTGATGCGATCGCGTAATCCCTGCTGTTGTAGAATATCGATAGCCATGGGCAGGCTTTCTTTTAAGGTTAAGCCTACATAATCAAATAAAGGTTGTGGCGCTGCCCCTGAACCACCATCGGCGCTATCAATGGTAATAAAGTCGGGTGCAAATTCGATGCCACGTTTATGGATCTCTGCACAAAGATCAAATAAGAAATGCTCGCCGCCGAGCACCGTCTTAAAGCCGACCGGCTTGCCCGTGATGTCACGTATGCGGTTAATCATATCCAGCAAGTCACCAACGTTATGAATCTCACGGTGGCCATTGGGGCTAATCGAAGCTTCTCCTTCGGGGATGCCTCGAATTCGCGCGATTTCAGCAGTGACTTTCTCTGCAGGAAGAATACCGCCCTTACCCGGCTTGGCGCCTTGCGCTAATTTAAGCTCGATCATTTTAACTTGGGGATGTTGCGCAACTTCTTTGAGTTTATCGTCGTTTAATTTGCCTTCTGCATCACGAGCGCCATATTTTGCGGTCCCTATCTGGAATACCACATCACCACCGCCCGCCAGATGATACGATGATAAACCGCCCTCACCGGTGTTAATCCAGCAACCCGCTCGTGCAGCCCCACGAGATAAGGCTTCCACAGCGACTTTAGAAAGCGCACCATAGCTCATACCGGAAATATTGAAGAAGCTGCGAGCAAGGTAGGGTGTTCTACAATAGGGGCCAATCATCACCGGCGGTGCTTCAACAGCATTTTCTTCCTGAGTTGGAAATTGATCATTCATGAACAGAACCGTCCCGACCTGGTTCAAATTTCGAGTGGAACCAAAAGCCTGAGTTCGACTGATATTTTTAGCGGCTCGATAGACCCAGGTTCGCTCTGCACGATTAAAAGGCAATTCCTCGCGATCCATGGAAAAAAAGTACTGACGGAAAAACTCACCTAAATGTTCAAACCAGTAGCGAAAACGACCAATGACTGGGAAATTGTGTCGAATCGCGTGCTTTTTCTGAGTAGAATCAATGATATAAAAGGTGATAATGGTCAAAACCAAGAGGATGATAGCAATGACAAAAAAGCCCGCTATCCACTCCATAACGGTTTTAACAAATGACATGAAGCCTTCTAATTGCATCGATTTATACCTTCCAGTGAATTAAAAAAGTGTGCAGACATAATTTATCACTCAATATACTATTGATAGTGAAAACTGCAATTATTAGCTAGGGTGTAATATTGATAGCAAATGCTACTCTAATGCCGTTATTCTAATAGGCATGGCCACCTTGGGTCGAAGTAACGATGAATTAAAGAGGATTGATGGATACAACTGACTTGCCCGAAGAAAACGAATTGATTCAAAGGCTTATCAATCATGACCAGCAGCTATTTGTGACTGTTGTTAAAGCCTGGCATCCCTCTTTATATAGTGTCGCTGCTGCAATTGTCGGTCATTCAATCGCGGATGAGGTAGTACAGGAAGCCTGGGTGTCGGTGATAAAAGCCCTGCCCAAATTCGAAGGTCGCTCGGCTCTGAAGACCTGGGTCACTCGAATTGTTGCCAATGAAGCCAAAAACCGTTACCGCAAAAAATCGCGTTCCGTATCTTTGGAGTCGGTCGATGAAAACTGGTCGACAGATTCCAGAATGGTAAGCGATCCACGCTTTGATAGTAGCGGGCATTGGAATCAGCGAAACCCAGCTTGGGATATTGGTTCCCCTGATGAGTTACTGGCTGCTGGTGAATTACAAGACTGTGTCGATAAACATCTGACTCGCCTGCCCGATCAACAGAAATACATTATGGAGTTACGTGACTCTGCCGGTATGGGGATGGAAGAAATTTGTAACATTTTAGAAGTCAGTTCATCCAATGCCAGAGTGCTACTGCATCGAGCCAGGGATAAAATTCAGCAGGTAGTAGCCAAATTTCAGAGGACAGGCGAATGTTAAGCTGTAAACATCTGGTCGAACAGGCCAGCGAATACATTGATGAAGAAATGAGCACGGGTAAGAGGGTGCAGGTTAAGTTGCATCTGTTCGTGTGCGTCAGCTGTCGCCGCTATATGAAGCAACTGAAACTGACCATAGCCATGTTAGGCAGGAAACATCACCATCAGGCACCCGAAGAGATGTGCCATCATTTGTTAAAAGAGTACCAAAAGGCAGAGTAGCAAAAGAAAAAGTATAAAAAACCCTGCCGAAGCAGGGTTTCTAGATATCAAAGCTGAGGGTTTACTCTTCAGATTCAGGCTTAATAGTACCTTCCATCGACTGCAAAATGTCTCCATTAAAGTGCAAAATCAAACGCTCTTCGCGTCGTTCAGCGCTCGACGGCACCATATAATACAAGTAATACCAGGTATCATCGTTAAGGTTGGTATTCAAAGCAGGGTTACCTAATACAAACGAAACCTGGTCCTTAGTCATGCCAGGCTTGATTTTATTAACTTCGGATTGCTCAAGGATATTACCTTGCTGAATGGTTGGCTTATAAACGCATGCGCTTATAAAACTGAAGCTGATCAAAAGTGCAGAAAGAAAAATAGTTTTCATGAATATCCTGATAGTTAGTGTTTTTTGCTGAAATTGCCATTCACAAGTATACTGAATGGCTTTTCATAAAATCTTGGCATAGTATAATCATTTTGCCGCGCAAATCTATTGGAGGATGAGTTTTTGGAAAATCAGCAACTAAAAAAAGCCGGATTAAAGGTTACTCTGCCGAGGGTTAAGATATTACAAATCCTGGAAAGTTCCGATGATCGCCACTTAAGCGCGGAAGATGTCTACAAACTCTTGCTTGAAGCAGGTGACGATGTAGGCTTAGCAACGGTTTACCGAGTATTAACCCAATTTGAGTCAGCAGGCCTTGTCACCCGCCACAACTTCGAAGGTGGCCATTCCGTATTTGAAATTGATGATGGCGAACACCATGACCACATGGTTAATGTGGATGATGGCACCGTGATAGAGTTTTTCAACGAAGAGATCGAAGAGTTACAGCACAAAATTGCCAAGAAGCATGGTGTTGAAATTGTGGATCATAGTCTTGTCTTATACGTCAAAAACAAAAAGTAACTTTTAAAATGGTCTTTTGCTGAGATTGCTTTGTTAAATTTACTCGCTCTCTCAGTCATGCATTAGATATGCACTCCTTCGATGCGCGGTAAATTTGCCGCGCACTCTCAAGCAAAATCCTCATTTTAATCCTACGTTTAAGAGCTATAAATTAAAG
>JAPHRL010000306.1 GCA_026195755.1 Kangiella sp.
AAAATGCGTTGTTATTTATTAACCATTAGTGAAGGAGAAAGACAATGGATATAGAAATTGGACAACTGTCGATTGGTGCAATCGGTTATAAGGCAGCAAATTTTGATGTCTGGAATGCTGCTATCTATCAGCAAAATGCTGGTAACGATGCAGATTGGTCAGGTCTGTATATTGCTGAGGAAGAATCCACTGCGCGTGGTTATTTACCGGATTATGCCGGTGAGGATGGTAATGGTGTGGGATATATTCACCGGGCTTCAGTTACCAGTGATTTACCTTTAATAACTTGTTTGGATGAGTCGTTTAAGCATGGTGATATTGATGTTCCCGCACTTAAACAGGCGTTGCGAGATGCAGGAATTGCTGTTGCTGATGATCAACTGCTAATTCCCAGATTGGGACAGTTAGGTTATTCCTTTCGTTGTTACAACAATGAAGAGGGGGATATTGAAGTTATCGTTCCTAACAGTCTGGCACAACACATCGCTATGACCTCTATCAAGCGTTGCACCATTCAAGCTTATACAGTGCAAAACTGCCAAAACATTTAATTTACTCTTTAATAAAAGAAAAGGAGAACTGTTATGCCATGGGATCAAAATAAATGTCAGTGGGGTTATCCGGTAAACTTTACCGACCAGGATGCTGCGCAAGCAGTGGCCGATGCTGATTTTAGTCAGTCGGTTTTCGTCAATACTTCACAAGCTGGTCAGACACGCCAGGCTTATACCTATGTGGTAGTGCAAGGGTACAGAATCTGTGTGGTGGGACATATTCACCCACAAGGGAATCAGCCTCCTCAGGTCGGGAATGCCTTTATTCCGGGCTGGATGAATTGGGCGATACCAACACCAACAGCGAGTGCTCAAGTTATTGCCGGCCTTCCTGATGGCGGCCAATTTCCCGGTGATGGTCGTTACCCGCATCCGATTTAGGCAATAGAGGTAGCCGTTGTTGGACAATTTTCGTCCGATGGCGGCTATTTTTTCACTAGCACCTGTAAATTTGTATTCGATTGCCTATAATCATGCGAGAACTCATCGTTAGGATATTCACCGTCATTCATGACTCAATACCAGATTCTTCCCATAGATCCACACGCCCATCTTTTTGAAGTAACCCTGACTCTAGATAAACCATCCGGTTCAGAGATTGAGCTGTATTTGCCCAACTGGATTCCGGGCAGCTATATGATCCGTGATTTTGCCAAGCATATTCAATGGTTAAAGGCTGAGTCGCAAGGTAAAGCTTTACCGGTTAGTAAGTTGGATAAAGCACGTTGGCGAGTGGGGAAGGTTTCCGGGCCGCTAGAGGTTCGTTATCAAGTGTATGCCTGGGACTTGTCGGTGCGAGGGGCGCACTTGGATCAGACGCACGGCTTCTTCAATGGTACCAGTGTGTTTCTGGCGGTGAAGGGCGAGGAAGAGTCTTCTTGTAAGGTCAATATTCAGCCTGCCATAGGCGAGCAATTCAAAACATGGCGTGTAGCCACTGGCTTGAAACCTGTTGATGGAACAAAAGAGTTCGGTTTTGGCTGGTATGCTGCGGATAATTATGATGAGTTAATCGATTGTCCAGTCGAGATGTCGGACTTTCGCTTAATCAGTTTTGAAGCTTGCGGTGTGCCGCACCACATGGCGCTGACCGGTAAGCATCAAGTTGACGAGACACGCCTGAAAAATGATTTGATTAAAATCTGCGAGCATCACATCCGCTTTTTTGGTGAGCCGGCTCCTGTTGATCGCTATATATTCATGACTTATGTATTGGGTAAAGGTTTTGGTGGGCTTGAGCATCGAAACTCCACAGCGCTGCATTGCAGTCGCGAAGATTTACCCTTGCCGAGCGATGATCCAGAGAAGGTAAAAGATTCGTATCTGACGTTTTTGGATTTATGTTCACATGAGTACTTTCATACCTGGAACGTGAAGCGTATTAAACCGGCGGAATTTTTACCCTACGACACACAGCAGGAATCCTATACAGAGTTATTATGGGCTTTTGAAGGTTTCACTTCCTACTATGATAATTTAGCTTTGGTACAGACAGGTATCATTCCGATCAAACAATACCTGTTAAGCATTGCTAAAACTATTACTGTTTTAGAGCGAGCGCGAGGCCGTTTGATTCAGTCCATTGCGGATTCCAGCTTCGATGCTTGGACCAAGTTTTATAAGCAAGATGAAAATGCACCCAATTCAGTCGTCAGCTACTATGGCAAGGGTACTGTGATTGCGCTGTGTATGGATTTGCTCATTCGACAGTTAACGGACAATAAAAAATCATTACGGGATGTGATGCTGCGTTTATGGCAGGAATTTGGTCAACCACAGGTTGGCGTTCAAAATGATTCGATTCAAAATATCACGATTGAAATCTGCGGTGAGCAACATCAATCCGAGTTAGAGAATTTTTTTCAGCTAGCACTCTATTCAACTGATGAACTACCCGTGGAGGAGCTGCTGAAAACTGTTGATTTGCAGCTTATCTACCAGCCTAAAAATGATCGAAATGATAAAGGGCAGGTCAAAGATGAAATGCCTCATAACAAACCAAAGCCCAGTTTAGGAATTGATTATCAGGCGGCCAGTCTGGGAATAATGGTTAAATCGGTTTATTGGGATTCGGCGGCTTGCGAAGCTGGCATTTCTGCGGGTGATCAATTAATCAGCATGAACGATTTGAAAATAGATAATGATGAGTTCACCAAACGTCTGGCCGAGTGTGAAATAGGCGAGACCGTTGTCATCCGTGGATTTCGCCGAGATGAGCTTATGACCTTTGATGTGACGCTACGTGCTAGCGTCGCTGATACTGCCTATCTGGTTTATAGCAGTGAAGACAAAGATAAGTCAGCCAAACTTACGCAGTGGTTGATTGCATAAATAATTTCAATAACGAATTGTTATGTTTAAACATTGAGACAAAGAACGGGAAATACAATGAAAATAGTAACCTTTAATATTAATAGTGTCCGTACTCGAGCGCATCAGATTGAAGCGCTGGTAGAAAAGCATGATCCGGATATTATTTGTTTACAGGAAACCAAAGTCCATGATGATGCTTTTCCGTTTGAGCTGTATGCGGATCTTGGTTACCACATCGACATTCATGGTGGAAAGGCGCACTATGGTGTCGCCACTTTCAGTAAGCAAAAGCCATTAACGGTAGAGAAGGGATTTGCGACGGATCCCGAAGATGCGCAACGTCGAATGATTATCACTACTTATCAGTTTGGCAATGAAACAATTAAAGTTCTGAACGGTTATTTTCCGCAGGGTGAAAATCGAGAGCATCCTGTGAAGTTTCCTTATAAGCAAAAGTTCTACGCCGATTTGTTGTCTTATTTGCAAAATGATCAGGGGGATCATCGAACTATCGTGTTGGGTGATATCAATATTTCCCCAGAAGATATTGATATTGGTATCGGTGAGCCTAATCGAAAACGCTGGCTTCGTGAAGGCAAGTGTAGCTTTTTGCCGGAGGAGCGTGAATGGCTGCAGAAGATTTTAGCAACCGGGTTGTATGATACCTATCGCACCATTAATCCCGATGTTGACGATAAGTTCAGCTGGTTTGATTATCGTAGTCGTGGTTTCGAACGCGAACCAAGACGTGGTCTTCGCATTGATTCTGTATTTGTTTGCGATTGGTTGAACAAAAGAGCGGTTGCTTCGGATATTGATTATGAAATTCGCTCGATGGAACGTCCATCAGACCATGCACCGGTATGGACCGAGTTTGACTTAAATCGTTAGTAACTGTTTTAATTTATTAATCACCTTCTTAATCGGAACTGGAAGCGTATGACTAAATTATGGAAGTGGAGCAAGAGGCTCCTTTGGGTATTGGCAGGGTTATTTATCCTGTTGATGCTTTCTGTTTCGATTTTGGTCTATCTGATTAATTCTGAAGCTTTTTTAGAAAGGCAGATTCAACAGCAATTCGGAATGAGCTCACAAGTCGGTGAGCTTGATGTGTCGCTATTTTCTGGAACCGTCAGTATTTCTGCAACAAGAGTGGGGCCTGAAGATAATCCTGCCATAACCTTCGATCAACTCACCGCAGAAATTTCTTACTCCGGTCTATTCAGTAGTTTGCTGATTGATAGCATTGAGCTTGATAAAGCCGTTATCCGATATCCCTTCGATTATGAGCTGCCAGCGACCGAAGATGAAGACAATGCAGATAGTGACAAAGGCTTCTTTTTTGAGCGTTTAAATGTCGCTGAAATTCGTATCAAAGATTCAGACTTTGTTTTCGATGATGAGGTGAGATTAGAAGCGACTGGCATTAACTTAGTCATTACCGATTTACCGGTTGCCGAGCGCGGTATTTTTCTGTTTAGTCAGCTCAGTGAGTTCTTTGTTGAAAGTAATACTCAGATCACTGCCGATATTGATCAGTTACATACGGATAAAAGCACCCTGCATAAGGTTAAACTACAAGCTAAAGTTTTAGATCAGGATGTGATTATCGAAAAGCTTTCATCAACGTCGGCAGATATTACTATTAACATTGCTGAGAGTCGTTCGGCCACTAATCTTAATAGCCGTGGTCAGGAGACCGAGCCGCTGACGTTACCGTTCAATAGTTTATTGGTTGAGGCCATTGATATTGGGACCACTCATTTTGAGTTGGAAGGGCAACACCAGCTCTCGGTCAATGATATAAAAGCTACTTTCTCTCAGTTGATGCTGGTTAAAGATAAAAAGCCCCTGTGGAGTGACTGGGAAGATTTTTATCAACAGCAAAACAGTCAATATACTGTGTCTTCGCAGGAGCTGGACTCTGAATTTCTCAGCTTTGAAACACTTCAAATGCAAGGCGACTTAGCCGATAGCTCTTTTGATATTAAACAACTTGCGCTGGCCAGCCCATCAGTCAATTATCGAGCCGATACTCAAGCACCCGACAGCGCTACCAGTCCATCAACAGATACTTCGGCTGAGGAAAGTCTCTTGCCCGAAGAGAACCGGGCGCTTCATTTACCTTTTGCGCGGGTTCTTTTGCATCAACTTACTATTACAGATGGAAGCTTGAATCTGCAGTTGGCTGATAATTACAAAGCGCAGTCAATTAATGGTGAAGCGCAGCAGTTGCCGGTGATTCTTGATCATAAGTTGGTCATTGCTAGCCCTGAGCTATGGACGCAAAAGACTAATGCCAGGTTGCAAGCTTCTGATGTTAGTTTGCCTCAGGTGGCGGTTACAAAAATTTCTACGGATATGGAAAGCGAGTCCGGTAATCTATTGATATCTCCCCTGAATCTAGAGGGTATCGAGCTTGAGCTTGATTTAAGCAAAGCGGAGAAAACTGCTGACAAGACTTCGCCCAGCAATGATGGCATACCGTTCAATCAAATCACCATTAAGGACGCTCAAGTTAAGCAATTAAATGCTGTGGCTAAATTGTCTGATGGCGAGTTGACAATAGATAATGCTTCGCTAGAGATTGACGCTTTTCCATTAATGGTAGACCAGATACTTTTTAGCCTTGATGCTTTGAACCAGCTTGATACTGGATTTAAAGTCACTGCTGATAGTTTAGAGTCGAAACAGTTGGCGGTTCGATCTTTATCAACCGTTGGCTCTATTGTCGATAGTCGTCTGATACTTGAAACGCTTACCAATCAATCGGGAAGATTAACACTTAATTTAGACTCTCCATCTAAGCAAAAGGCTGCTCCTGAGCAAGCAGCTTCGGCTCCTCGTCTGCCAATTCAATCTGTTGTGATAAACCGTCTTAACCTACGTAACTTTAATGGCGATATTGCTAACATGACGGATGGTCTGGATGCAGACGGTAATCAAGTCCGGGTTAAGGAAACTTATAAAATTACGGACGTGGACATGTCTGCGTCACGTCTATCGCTAGTTAAAAACAATTTGCTGATTAATGAGTGGTTCGACTCGCAACTGGAAAATGCGTTTAAAAGCATCGAGTTGAAAGTTGCTCAGATTCAGCAAGATGAAGATACCTATTCCAAGCTGGATATTAAGGCTGTTCAATCCGCTCGCACAATCAGCGTTAAGCCTTTAACGGTTAAAGTGAATGATGCTGATCTCAGTGCCGATTGGCTGATTGATTTGACTCAACCGGGCTATGCATCACATTTCGAATTTGATTTTCAAAATCTTGAATTAGAGAAACTGGTTCGCCCTGACAATGAAAATTCTATTAACCTTCGCGGTAAGCTTGATGGCTTAGCAGACTTGACCTTTACCGGTTTAAAAGAGGAGGACATTTATCCCAGCTTAAACGGACAAATTCTGCTTACGAATAATGAACCAGTGGAATTGGTCAATCTGAACGTGAATAAAGTGTTAGAGCGATTCCTTGAAAGCCAGGAGTTTGGTTTATTGGATATTGGTGGTTTTGTTTTAGCGGGACCTGCGGGTTTATTGTTATCACAGGGTGTCAGTATGCAAGGGGTTTTAAGCAATTTAGGTGCTAATGAGGGCAATACCATGTTTGGCCAGGTTCATGTGGACATGACCATCGAAAATGGCGTCTTGAAAACACGCGACGTAGCAGCCTCAACACAGCTTTATCGCTTTGCTTTTGATGGCAATATTGATTTATCAATTATGGCATTTAATGATTTCGAGTTTATGATTCTCAATGAAGAAGGCTGTAAAGAGTATAGCCAAACTTTAAATGGTAGTTTGAGCTCGCCAGAGATACAAACCTTCCGTACTGCTTTTGATGCAGTGACCGGCTCTGTCGTTGGCCTGCTCAAATCAGGTGTTGGCTTACTAACGGGCGGTTATTGTGAGGGTGTTTATGATGGCAAGGTTGCTCACCCCGAAGAAGGCGTTGAAATACCACACCCTGAGTATAAAAAGGAAGAGTCAGAAGTTGAAGATGCGCTTAGTCCAGAGAGTGAGATCGACACTAGCGCAGAAGCAGAAACTAAGGATGAAACTGAGTCGGGTGAGCCGACTCAGTAAGTATTAATATTAACCACAATTAAGCAAAGGCAATGGCGCCTTTGTTAACGCCTTCATAAGCTTTAACTTTAATGTCTGACTGTGGATGCTTTGCTTTGAGCTGGTCTGCGATGTGTTGGGCAATTAACTCAACCGTGGAGTCTTGTTGCATAATATGGCAACGTTCTGCAGGGATGATCAAGGAGAATTCACCTTGTTCACTTTGGTAGGAAAATTCAAAATACTGCACGCCATTGTCTTCGAAGTCTTTCTGTAAATCCTCGGCTGTACCAATATAGATATCTCTCCATAACTCACACCAATAGGTTTCTAAATCTGAATTGCGTTGGTTATTTTCAAAAATGTGTAATTGTGAGCGATGGCCATGAGCAATGCGCTGGCAGTCACCGAGGTGTTTTTTCAGGCCATGAGCATAATGGTAGTAGTCGCCACTAATGTTTTCAGTGCGCAGATTAAGATAAATCTTTTTAACATTGCTCGGTACTACTTTTGAGCATGCTTCATGTAACATCGGAAGCGCACTTTCGCGAGTGATGATTTCGGCAGGAACCAGTGCAACCGCCTGCTTTGGTGACTGATGGCGATAGAAGTGACCTTGCTTGTCACGCATGTCGAGAGTCAAGGTATCGCCATCTTCTGCAATGGACATCTCAGAATGCTGGCTCGGAACTGCTAACTTATGATCGAGGGTTGCATCAATTGCTTGCTTGATACGTTTTTTGACATCTCCAAAGTCAAACACCATGCCTTGGTCATCGAGTTCACCTTCTAGTACCAGGTCTACGATCCAGCTTTCGCCTACAATCCCTCGAGCAGGGTCAAAATAGGCAAAATCAATAACAGTGAGTTGATCAACAAAAAGTGCAGGCATAACGATTGGTTCTTTAAAAGGCATTCAATAATGATTCGAATTATAGCATAATCCCTGCATCGCAAAATTAACTTTTATAAGCTGTTAGAATTTTATGAAGCATTATGATTTGTATGCCTTAGGCAACGCACTGGTCGATATTGAAATCGAAGTCAATGAACAGGAATTAAGCCGTCTTGGCGTAGAAAAGGGTGTTATGACCCTGGTTGATGAAGAGCGTCATGATTACCTGCTAAGTCATTTAGACGGTAATATTCACCAACGCGCTTCTGGTGGCTCTGCTGCTAACAGCGTAATCGCTTTGGCTCAATTGGGCGGTAAAGCCTTTCATTCCTGCAAGGTGGGCAAGGATGAAGCTGGAGTCTTTTATGCTTCGGACTTAAATTCTGCAGGCGTAGATAATGGTTTACACGAGTTAGAAGATAATCATGGCACCACGGGTAAGTGTCTGGTGATGGTGACTCCTGACGCCGATCGCACTATGAATACCTTTCTTGGTATAAGCAGTGAGTTAAAGGAGCAGGATATCCATTTCGATGCACTGGCTAACAGTAAGTATCTGTATTTGGAAGGTTATCTGGTAAGTTCGCCAGATGCTCACCAAGCTGCCTTAAGCGCTAAAAAACATGCTCAAGAGAATGGTGTAAAGGTCGCAACGACTTTATCAGATCCGAATATGGTGCGCTTCTTTAAGCCACAGATTGAGAAGCTTTTGGAAGAGGGCGTTGATTTGTTATTCTGTAATGAAGATGAAGCGCTTGAGTTCACTGAGCAATCTGATGTGAATGAGGCTTTAGAAATCTTGAAGCAGTCTGCAAAACAGGTGGCGATCACTCTTGGAAAAAAAGGTGCTGTTTTCTTTGATGGCGATAAAACTCATATTATTGAAGCGCATCCTGTCAAAGCAGTTGATACCAATGGTGCAGGCGATATGTTCGCAGGTGCTTTTTTGTATGGCTTAACTCAAGGCTACAGTTATGCCGACTGTGGTCAGTTGGCGAGCTTCGCTGCGGGGCATTTGGTTACTCAATTCGGTCCCCGCTTGTATGGTCAAGCCATTGATGAGTTGAGAACGTTTAATCAACAAAACATGGCAAAATAACTCACAGATTATGAAAGTATGGATTATGCGACACGGTGATGCTCCCTATATTGATGGGGAGCGTCAACTGTCCGAATTAGGCAAACAGGACGTAGCACTGATGGCGCAACGCCTTGCTACAGTACTCAAGGAGCAAGAGCTGGAACTTGAGGTGATGCTGGCCAGCCCTTATTTGCGTGCCCAGCAAACAGCCGATATCGTCGAGCAGCAGTTAATGTCGGCTAAAGTTAGCCCGTTTTTAATTGAACAAGAGCCTCTGTTGCGCTCAGAGTCTGATCCTGAGATGACCGCTTCTTATATTGAAGCATTGCCGCAGTCTTCGATTTTGCTGGTCAGTCACATGCCATTGGTCGCCAATTTGTTAGCTACCTGGTTACCACAGCAGGGGCGCTACTTTCCCACTTCAGCCATTGCTGAACTTGAGTTTGTTGGTGACAAGCCGACGTTTCGTAACTTTTATGAGCCGAATTGATCTGGATAGGGCGAACGCTGTTCGTTAGTTTGGTAAGGGCAGACCTGCGTGTCTGCCCTTAATTGTTTGTGATGTATTAAGAATTCGGGCGCACACACACAGGTGCGCCCCTACCCAGAGACAGAACATAACTAGTGGGCAGGATCGTAGGGACAACTCATGAGTTGTCCGTATACATTGAATATTTCACCCAAAGGTTGATATTTTTCAGCTGCACTCAGGGCTTCTGATACAAGTTAATACTGGAAGTTAGGCTAAAAAATAGCTAGCATTGCCCCTTCATTGATGATTGACCTCCTAATACTTTGAATTCTTCGACTCATACAACAAAAATTAAGAAACAGTCCCAGCCAAAAAAGGCGGGTTTGCTACGTGCAATATGGGTAGTCCTATATTCGGTTATAGTGACCGCTAAATATTGTCTTAAGACTCTTTACTTTGCATTCTTTTCGAAAAAAAATATGCGTAGCAAGGTCGACAAAATCCTTTATGACTGGTCGAGCCGTCTGATTCATGCTGTGCGTTTAAATTGGCAAGTTGAGGGTGAGCTTGAGGAGCAAATAGAAGCGGGGCGTCGCGTCATCATTATGTGTAATCATTCTAGCGCCTATGATATCCCGCTTGCTTTTACTGCACTACCCGGCAGTATCCGTATGATTTCTAAAAAAGAAATGTTCAGTATTCCGCTACTTTCAAGCGCTATGAAAGCGGCTGAAATCCTTTCCATTAATCGTCAAAATCGCCAGCAAGCCATTAAAGACTTGAAAATTGCTCGTGAAAAAATGGAAAGTGGTATTCGAATCTGGATGTTTCCTGAAGGAACCCGCTCAGAAAATGGCGAGGTTATACCTCTGAAAAAGGGCGGTATTCGCTTGGCGATTGATACTAATGCACTGATTATCCCCGTCGTTATGCAGGATATTTATCAGGTTTTGCCCAACAAGAAATGGCTTAAAATGCGTCTTCACCAACCCGTAAAGGTTAAAATTGGGCAGGCAATCGATTGCCGAGAGTTTGACGTAGAACATCGCCATGAGTTGTCTGAACTGGTGTATAATTCGATGAAAAGGATGCTGGAAGAGAGAAACTCATGACTTTAAGTCCTACTTATCAGGAAGCGGAACAGTCGTTAGAGACGGTTGCTGACTTCATTCGGTTTGCTGCATCGCAATTCCACCAGTCTGATCTTTATTTTGGTCATGGTACTGACAATGCATGGGACGAAGCGGTAGCTATCGTTCTGCAAATGCTCGATCTTCCGCAAGATTACCCGCAGGGGATGTTAACCGCTAAGCTGTTAGCGGATGAGAAAAAGCATCTGATTCACGCTATTTATGAGCGTGTTGAACATCG